>SXSP01000031.1 GCA_005792225.1 Bdellovibrionales bacterium
GAGACGAAGCTTGGCCGTAGCGGAACCACCATCGGCGATTCCCGCGCCTTCGAAAATATCGAGCATTTCCTGCTTGAGCGCCGAACGAACCGCTTCGAGACCGGAGCCGCCGTCGGTCTTCATTCTCGTCTCGACCGCATCGAGGAGACGCTGAACGGTCTGGGGACCGAGATCCGACGTGTAGAGAATCTCTTCGAGCTCCTCCATTTCGCCGGCTTCGAGCGAGGGCTTTGTCCCGAAGAGCGAACGGATGCGCCCGAAAAAAGAATTTCGGGTGTTCGCGAGCGCCGACGAGAGTGGCTTCGGTTGCGGCCGCTGAATTTGGTCAGGAGTGTGGGGCGCGACCGACTCATCCGGGGCGAGACCACCCAGATCGCGGGCCTCGAGATCCGCGGGCGCATCATCACCCGGAGCGAGAACTGGTTCGACTTTGCGGGCGGAAGCATCGCCGGCCAAAACGGCGTCCACGGATCGCGGCTGTTCTACCGGCGGAAGCTTGGGCGCAGCTCCCCCACCCATCATGCGGACGACGTAGAAGATCACGACGAACACGGCGGCTCCGCCCGCGCCAAAGAGCGCGTACAGCGTTTCGGGATCTAAATGATTGAGGAACTCTAAACCGCCCATGCTCACCTCGTCACAAGTGGGCGCATCCTAAAGTTTGAGGGAAGGTCGGTCAAGTTAGGTGCTAAAAACAGAAACGCCCCACTCTCCGGGGAGAATGAGGCGTTCTGCGGCATTTCCGAGTGCGGGATCAAAGATCGAACGGCAAACTCACGCTCACGAGGAGCGAGTTCATTTTGACGGAGCTATAGTAGTTCGAACCACCGATAGATCCTTCTCCGCCAACAGTACTCAGCTTTTTATAGTCATTCATGATGTATTCGAAATTGATCGCGACAAACGGAAGGCCCGTGAATCCCACACCAAGCTTTAAAGCATCGCCCTTGAACTTCATCTCACCACCTGAGAACTTGGCACTGAGGTCATTCATCAGTCCGTAGCCTAGCCACGCGCGAAGCAGAGGAATCGCGATACCGCCAACCAGGAAGAGTTGCGACTGCGAGGCATCCGCGTTCTGACCGTTTCCGGTAACCTTTCCGCCCGCCACGAGGCTGTAATCTGCGCCGAAGAAGAGGAGTGGAAGCGTGAGGCCCACTCGACCGCCAAGAGTCGCACCGTAGAAATTGAAATCTTCGCTTCCGCCACCGGTAATTGATGTCTTGAGAGTTCCACCCTGATAACCAAGGTACGGCTCCAAGAGGAGACCGGCCTTCGCCGGCAGAGCGAGAAGCGAGATCAAAGCGACCGCGAGGATGATGTTGAGTTTGCGCATGCTTGCCTCCGTGTTTTCGGATGTTCGGCTGTCCTAATAGGAGAGTCGAAATCTCGTGGGCGCACAAGGCCAATTGGTCTAAAACCCCGCCCAAGGTCCGGCGATAGGCACCGCTCATTCGCTCAGAAATTCAGTTCTCACACCAATGAGAAAGAGAAGGCTTGCGACCGCGTCTTGGACTGAGGTGGGTTTTGACTCGGTTTGCTCGAGGAGGCTTTTTGCGAGCGCGAGATTCGAATCGAAGAACCCGAACTCATCGATCCATTCGTCAGAGCCGATGAGGCGCTCAACTTGTTCTCTCACCGCCTGCACGCGGATTTCACGCGGGAGATCCGAGAAAGCCGATTCCACAAGCGACGAGTCGGATTCGATGAGCTGCGTGAGAGCATCACCGTAGTACGCGTGCGCATCCATGACTCTTAAGAGAGAAATCCTCTCCTTTAAACAATGGGCATACCATTGAACGAATTTTGAGCCAGGTTGATCCAAAACGATCGAACCGGATGCGGTCGAACCCTCATCACTCGACACGCGGTCGTCTTCGGCGGGTTCGCGGCAACTTGCGCTTAGCGACTCTGGCTCGATCGGCAAAACTTGGTCGAGATGATCCATCAGATCTCTCGTTGACATATACCTATTTTGTTTAATCGTTGCGATGTTTTCTGCATCGGAATCAGAGCTGATACTCGCCTGCCATTTTTCGCAACCTAAAGAGACGATGACGAGAGCGACGAATGCGGCTTTAACGAAGAGATCCGATTGGTTTAAACCCATGACTGGAGCCTCACTCGGCAAGGCGAGGTCGTCAACGACTCGGCTTGTTGAAATATAAAAAAACGCGCCTTGTTTAGAGGCGCGCATTTTTCCGTCATGAATTTTTAAGAATTTTAGCCAGCAACGACGGCCATCGCGTCGCCGAGGTTCACCGAAACCATCTTCGAGACACCTTTTTCTTCCATGGTGACGCCGTAGAGTTTGGAGGCGACTTCCATGGTGTACTTATTGTGCGTGACGACGATGATTTGCGAGCGCTTCGACATCTCTTTCACGAGATCATTGAAGCGGAAGACGTTCGCGTCATCAAGCGGAGCATCGACCTCGTCAAGCAGACAGTACGGAGAAGGCTTCACGAGGAAGATCGAGAAGATGAGCGAAACCGCCGTGAGCGCCTTCTCTCCACCCGAGAGGAGCGACACGTTTTGCAATTTCTTTCCCGGAGGCTTGGCGACGATGTCGATCCCCATTTCGCCCTTCTCGGGATCTTCAACGAGGATGAGTTGCGCCTCACCACCACCGAAGAGAACCGGGAACACTTTCGTGAACCGCTCGTTCACCTGCTCAAAAGTTTCGCGGAAACGTTTCGCGCAAATGCGGTTGATGCGGTCGATGACTTTCTTCAACTGCTCTTTGGCGTCGATCAAATCATTTTGCTGCTTCGAGAGGAACTCGTAGCGCTTCGATACTTCATCATACTCTTCGATCGCGGAGAGATTGACGTCACCGATACGACCCAGTTTTTCGCGAAGATCTTTCAGCAGCGATTCGGAAGATGCGACATCTCCCTCGCGATCGCGGTAGCGTTCGGCGATCTCAGCGAGGTTGACGATGTAACGCTCGCGGATCTGCTCGGTCAGGTGATATTCCTTCATGCGGGCTTGTTCGAGGTGAAGTTTCGCCTCGTTCATGCGCGACTGAAGCTGATGACGGCTCGACATATGAGTCGAGAGCGCCTTTTCGATGTCACGAAGACGCGCTTGAATTTGTTCGAATTCTTCGCGTGTTTCCGAGACTTCCTGCTCGGCCTCTTGAGTGCGGCGAATGAGATCTTCTAACTGAACCTTACGCTCCTCCAGGAGCACTTGGTTGGTTGACATAGTCTCGGTCGAGCGCTCGCTCTCCTCGCTCATGCGAGAGAGTGTCGTCGCAACGTCCTCGAACGAACGCGCCAACATCTGCTCTTGGCGTTCGAGACCTTCGCATTCGCTCGTCTTCGTCGCGGAGAGGACTTGAAGACGCGTGACTTCCTCTTGCAAATCATCGATGCCGTTGCGGGCGATCAAGAGCTCGCGATTGAGGTCTTCGATAGTTCCTTCGAGCTCGTCTTTGCGAGCGCGAAGGTCCGTGAGCCGCGTCTCGAGCTCGCCTAACTCGTTCGCACGAGTTTCTTTTTGCGAGGTGAGCGAGTGAACATCACGCTCCTGGCGAGAGATCGCCTGGTTCGCGTTGTTCAGTTCGCGCTCGGCTTGATCGAGATCCTTCTTTAAGCCGGCAAGCATGATTTCTTTTTCGGTGTTGCGCTTTTGCGCCGCCGCCAAGTCCTCGATGAGGGTCTTGAGGCTTTCTTCCATTTTCTTGAGTGAGGCTTGCGCGAGCGAAAGTTTTCCCGCCCACTCATCTTTCTGAAGCGAGAGTTCCTTGATTTCACGGCGGCGCTTGAGCATGCCGGAATCAGCGCTCTCGGCCGTTCCACCCGTGATCACACCGTCCGACGAGAGAAGATCGCCCTCAGGGGTCACGAACGTCCACTGCGGGAAGTTCTGACGGAGCTCAAACGCCTCTTGCAGATTGTTTACGACGGCCACGTTCTTAAGGAGTCGACCCACGATCGGGCGGAACCGATCCGGGGTGCGCACGACATCTTTTAAGATCGCGCGAACTTGCGAAGCTTCGAGCCTCGGCGCTTCGATTTCGACGGTTTGAAGTCCGCCGGCGACGAAGCTCGAGCGCCCTGACTTCTGTTCTTTCAACAAGCTGACCGCGGACAATGCCGAATCGGGATTGTCGGAGAGGAGCATCTGCAGACGTGGGCCGAGTGCTGCTTCCATTGCGAGTTCGTACTCGGCCGGAACTTCGACGACTTCCGCAACGGGATGGAAGTTCTGCGCGTCTTCACGCTGTCCCTCGGGCAATTGTTCAAGGCGCTGACGCTGCCAGAACATGACGGACTTCACACCCGCCTCGAATCCCTCGAAGTTGCTCGCGAGATTCTCCAAGCCGTACAAGCGGCTCGTCACTTCATTCAATGA
>SXSP01000032.1 GCA_005792225.1 Bdellovibrionales bacterium
CTCAGTAACTTCCACACGCTTCACTCTCCTTACTATGAAGACTTCTATCAGCCGGAGTCGCTCTTCCTTCGCGCGATCGTCTATTTGTACATCTGCCGGTATGACGAGATGGAAAAGGTCTTGAATCTCTTCCAGCGCGTGTACCAGCCGACACAGCAACGCATGCGTGACATGCTCGCAACGGTGAATGATCCGCTCGTTTACCATCGTGAACTCATGAAGGTCCGCCAGGCGGGGAGCGGACGGAATTCCAAGTCGCAGATCCCCTACACCGTCGGTCGCGAGATCATGAAAGAGGGCGATGTCAGAAAATCCATCACTTACATCCGTAACCTCGAGAACGAGCGCAAACGGATCGAAGCGATGCCGCCGATCTGGAAAACCTCGGGAATCGGCGTTTACGCGAAAACTGCGGTCGAGAAACGTCTCGAAGCCGCGCAAATCTTCGCCGGTAAGCAGATTCGTCGCCATATGGCGGTCATGTTCAACGACCTGAAAGATCTCTTCGAGCAAGAAGGCTTCCTCCGTTTCGAGATGATCTCGAGCAAAAAGGAAAGCGTTCGGAAAGAGATCGCGGGTAAGGGCCTTGAGCGCGATCGCGTCGATGAGGGCAACGAGAGAAATTACTACATCCAAAACGGTTACGAGTACTGGCCGTTCAAGGGCGAATACTGGCTGGATGAGCTGGGCAACTACCACTACGTCGGAGTGAAAGCTTGTGAGTGATTCGAAATCGGTCAACATTCTCTCTCTACGCGCGCGCCTGGTAGTCGCGTCTCTGATTGCCGGAACAGTCGCTTCCGCGCTCCCGATGTCGAGCGCTTACGCCGCGCCTAAGAAGGCTGCTCCGCAGGCTCCCGGTGCCATGAGCACGGATGCCGCAAAGAAGAACACGAAGCTCGATCTCGAGCTCACGCGTTCGGCTCTCCCTTCGATGCCGAAGCCGGCGACGACGGAGCAAAAGAAAAAAGAACTCGCGGCCGTGAAGCCGCCGCGTTCGGGTGAATTTTACGAGGGCAATACGAAGGAAGCCGAATACGAGCGTCTTCTTGATCAGGAGATCAGAACGCTCTACCGGCTGTCGCAACAAAATCGCAACAGCCCAAATCGCGGCGAAGTTTGGCTTCGTCTCGGTGAGCGCTACGTCGAAAAGGCGCGCCTCATGGATCTTCGCGCGCAAGCCGACTATGATAAAGCGCTTAAAGACTATACCGATAAAAAAACTCGCATTAAGCCCAAGCTCAACCAACAGCTCGCGCGCGAGTACAATGAAAAAGCTGTCCAGCTCTACGAATACTTCATTCGTGATTTCCCGAAAGATCCCAAGGTGGATCAAGCCTTGTTCTTCCTCGGATACAACCAGTTCGAACTCGGCAATACTCAACGAGGCGAGCAGTACTACAAGGAACTCGTTCAACGTTTTCCCGAAAGTATCTTCGTTTCCGAGTCGCGCTTCGCCCTCGGTGAATATTATTTCGAAAACGAGCAGTGGAAGGACGCCCTCGACAATTACGCGAAGGTCATTCAAGCGAAGAAAGCTCGTTTGAATACATTCGCTCTTTATAAGTCGTCATGGTGTTTGTACCGCTTGAACCGCATTCCCACGGCCCTCCAGGCTCTCGAACGAGTCATCAAGTTGAGCCGAGCGGGCGATGCGGGCGCGGGCCAAGCGCCGGGTCGTCGTGCCGTGAATAAGGTTCGTCTCGCATCGGAAGCCATGAAGGACTACGTTCCCTTCTACGCGGAAGCCGGTGACCCCAAGGATGCCGAGCGCGAATTCCTTCGTATCACGGGTGACGAGAAGCAATCGAACAAGATGCTTGAGCGTCTCGCATACATTTACGCTGATAACGGAAACCGCGCCTCGGCCGTCTATATTTTCAAACGTTTGATCTCGATGGATCCGACCGGCGAGCGTTCGGCCGAGTACCAGTATCAGATCGTTCTCACGCACGTCACCCACGATCAAAAAGAGTTCCGCAAAGAACTCGAGCTTTGGCTTGAAGCCTTCGGACCCGAGAGTTCTTGGGCGCGCCAGAATGCGAAGAACGAGAAGCTCGTGAGCGACGTCGCAAAACTCCAAGAGACGACACTGAGAAACCACGTTCTTCAGCTTCACCAGGCAGCTCAAAACTCACGCGCGCAGTTCTCGCAGAACCAGGCTCACGTGGCTTATCTCTTGTACTTCAAGCATTTCTCGAAGGCTCCGAAAGTCATCGAGATGCGCTTCTTCCACGCCGAACTTTTGTTCGACATGGGTAAGTACGAAGACGCGGCGAAGGTTTATACCTGGGTGGCTGAAAAAGACCCGAAAGGCCCTTATCACGAGAAGGCCGTCGTGAACGCGCTCCTGGCGCTCGAGAAGAACCTTCCGTCAAACGCCGAGATCGACAAGAAACGTGGCAGCTCGATCGAGCCGATGCCGATGGATCCCGCCGTTGAGCTCTTTGAGAAAGCGGCGATTAAGTACATCGAAACGTTCCCGAAAGGTCAAAAGACTCCCGATATTCAACGTCGCTTAGGTGTTCTCTATTACAGCTACAACCAATTCGATAAAGCTCTTCCGATCTTCGAGAAGCTCGTGAAAGAGCATCCAAAGACGGAAAACGGCGAAGTCGCGGGTAACCTGATCCTCGACATCTACAAGCTCAAGGGCGACATGATTGGTCTTGCCGAAAAGGGCCAGGAAATGCTCGCGAATCCGGCGATTGCCAATTCGCGCTTCGGAACCCAAGTCAAAGGTATCATGGAGCGTGCAAGCTACATGAGAGCTGAAAAACTGGGAGAGAAGGGTGAATCCGCGAAGTCCGCGAAGGAATTCGAAACCTTCGCGGCTTCGTTCAAGCAGTCGGATCTCGCGGCCGCCGCGCGAATTAAAGCGGCTCTCGCGTACGAAAAAGCGGGCGATTACGGCTCGGCAATTCGCATGCACAACATGGTCTTGTCGACACACTCGAACGATCCCAAGATCAAGGCGGCGCAGAACGATTCTTACAACGCTCTTGCGCGCATGTATCAGCAAACCGGACAACTTGAACTCGCGGCTCGTCAGTACCAGAACTACGCCAACGCGAACCCGAAAGACGCAAAAGCGATCAATGCTTATTACAATGCCGGGGTTCTCTGGGAAGGCCTCGGGGAATCTAATGAAGCCGTGAAGTCGTACCAAGCTTACATGGAAAAGAGTAAGAAGGGCGACCGCAACGAGGTTCTCTTCAACTTGGCCGAGATGTTCTATAAAAAGGGACAAATCAGCAAGGCACTTGATCACTACGAGAAGTACTTAGGTGTTGCGCGTAGCCGGTCAAACGCGATCAAGGCGACTTACATGATCGGCGTCATCAGCAAACGCCAAGGGAAAGCTCCAGTCGCCGAGAAGCAGTATCAAAAGACGGTCGCGATGTATAAGGCGTCGGATAAAGCGGCGCGCGATGAAAGCGCCAAGTACGCGGCCGAAGCTCGCTTCGAACTCGCTCAACCCACGTTGAACGAAATCAAAAACATTCGCTTCGGCACATCGGAAGTCACGCAAGGGAAGAAAGCCCAAGAGCTCCTGAAACTCAAAGACAAATACATCAATGAGATGAAGGAAGTCATTCGTTTCGACAACTCGACTTACATCGTCGCGGCGTTGACGAGCGGTGGGCAGATGTTCGACTCGATGGCTGCAAGTGTCGAGCGCATCCAGATTCCAAAGAGCTTCAATGCCGAGGAGTCGAAGAAATACAAGGAACTCCTCACGCAGCAGGCGAATGGCTTCCGTAACGAAGCGAAGAATTCGTACAAGGCCGCGATCGAGAAAGCTCACGCGCTCGAGGAGAATTCGAATTGGACGAAGGTCGCCCTCGCGGGACTCTCGGCACATGAGCCGGGAAGCGAGATCAGCGAAATCACGAGCGAAAGCCGCTCGGCTGATTGGATGGGATTATGAGCCACTCTCTGTCTGTAAAGATGAAGCGCGCCGTTTCCGCTCTCGTTTTGCTCGCTCTCGTCGCGGGTTGCGCGTCTGGGCAAAAATCGGATGGAGGCGGGGACGCGGGCGGAAGCCAAGGGGGCGGAGACGCCTTCGGTTCCGATAGCGATTCGCAAGATGCGGCTCCAACTTCGACCGCGCAAGTTCCGCCTAACAAAAAACCCGAGGGCGGGTACAAGGCTCTTGGTCAAGCCGTGCGGTCGGGGAATGCGAAGGCCGTGACCGACGAAACATCTAAAATCCTGACCGGGAACCCGAACGATGCGGTCGCATTGAACGCGCTCGCGCTCATGTACCTGCGTCGTCAAAAAACGGGCGCGGCCAAGCTCGTCCTCAATCGAGCTCTCGAAAAGAACAACTCGATCGCGGCCCTCTATAATAACTTGGGCGTAGCGCTCGTCGAAGAGGGGGATATTCCGGCCGCCGTCGTACAGTTTAAGAAGGCGCTCGGAGTCGACAGTCGTCATCCTGAAGCGAACGGCAATCTTGGCGCCATTTACGCTTCGGGCGGCGACTTCGGTCGCGCGAGAAGCCTACTCGAGACGGCTTATCGTGCAAATCGCGGAAACGTTTCTTTCGCGAACAATTACGCGATCTCGCTTCGGGTAAACAAAGATTATGACGGCGCTCGGAAGATCTACGAGGAAGTTCTTAAGCAACATTCCCGTGATTTGCCGACCTTGATGAATCTCGCGATCCTTCTCATCGACTACATGAACAAGCCTAAAGAAGGGCTCGACGTCGTTTACAAGATCCAGTTCATGGAACCCGACAGGAAAGACGTCCTGGCGAAAGTGAATGCCTTGGAAAAAAAGGC
>SXSP01000262.1 GCA_005792225.1 Bdellovibrionales bacterium
CGATCGCCTTCGATCTCTTGAAGAGAGAGGCTATCTTTAAAAACTTTGGGCGCGATGTCTTTTCGATCCACCAACATGAGGAAGCCGGTTTTCGAAGCATCGACGATTCGGCCCGAACGCGAAAGCAGGGTCATGTGATCCAGGGACATGAGCCCGCGGATTTCGATGGGATCCAGCTTCTCGCGAGGAGCGGCTCTTCGCTCGCTCAGATTCAATGCGGCACCTGATTTTTTGTGCATACGCACCTCGCTTGTATGAATACCTATTCGGATGCGCCCAGACCTAAGTTGAGAGGGCTTTCAAAAAAAGCGCGATTGAGACGCTCTCGCCAGTGAAAACAACACCTTGGCCGTCGAATCGATCTGTCTGCGGAATTGACACGCGAAACTCAAAAATTTCGCTCAAGTTTGCCGAGCCATCGATCCTGCGCCACGCACCGATCGTGATCTCACTCATGAGTGAAACTTCGTCATTTTGTGCAAGTGATTTGAACGCGGCTTCTTTCGCCGTCCAAAGATGCGCCGGTGAGGGAGCATTCTTCATCTCTTCTTCGCGAGACATTCGCGCGATGATCTCCGGCTTAACCCGCGCGACCAACTCAAGATCAAAACCGAGACATGTCGGCTGAGATACGGCCGCATAGCCGCCCGCAAATCGACAATGCGAGATCGAAGCCGAATGCGCACGCGGGCGAGGAGGAAGCGCGAGATCCGTCAGGTCTTCGTTTAAAGCGAGCGAGAGAGCTTCGCGAATTTTTTCCCGGTGATTCTCTCTCGTGGAAGCCCATTCTTCTCGCACGTCGAAAACGAGCGACGGCGCCGCGAGAATCGAGCGAAGTTCTCGAACTAAGTCTTGCGAAAACACGCTCAGTGTACCGTGAATCGATCCGGCCACTCGACGGGACGTCCATCGGTGATGGCGAGCATGCGATCGAGCGAAACGCGTGCCAGCGCGCTCAGCTTGGGATCGACATTCACCTGCGGCTCGAGCGTCTGAAGCGCGTTACGAATTTTCTCGAGCGTGTTCATCTTCATGTACGGGCACTGATTGCAGGCACAAGAGCCTTCGGCCGGTGCTTGCACGAGAACCGCATCGGGACGAACCTTGCGCATTTGGTGAAAGATTCCGTCTTCGGTCGCGACGATAAATTCATTCGTCGTTTTATTGTCTTTCACTTCGGCCAAGAGTCGAGACGTGGCTCCGATCACGTCCGCATATTTGAGGACCGTCTCATCGCATTCGGGGTGAGCGATGACGAGCGCGTTCGGGTGTTGCTCCTTCAGTTCAAAGAGCTTCTTCGCCGAGAAGAGAATGTGCACTTCGCAGGCGCCGGGCCACAAGATCATCTCGCGGCCGAGTTTCTTTGAAATGTAACGACCCAAGTTGCGGTCGGGACCAAACAAAATACGACGATCTTTCGGTATGGCGTTGATGATCTTTTCGGCGTTGCTGGAGGTGACGCAAACATCGGTGATCGACTTCACGGCCGCACTCGAGTTGACGTAACTGACGCAAATTGCATCCGGATACGCTTGGCGCCACGCGAGGTACTTGTCATACGGCGAAGAATCGACCAGCGAACAACCTGCTCTGCGATCGGGAACCAAGACAGTTTTTTCTGGAGAGAGGAGCTTTACACTCTCGGCCATGAACACGACGCCGGCCATGAGAACAACGGGTGCATCGAGGGTCTTACCGACTTGAGCGAGGAAGAGGCTATCACCCACGTGATCGGCGACGTCTTGAATGTCGCCGTCTTCGTAATAGTGAGCGAGGATAACCGCGTTGTGCTTCTTTTTGAGCTCGCGGATTTCGGATTCGATCGAAGCCATGCTTACCACCAGACGCCTGACAATTCAGGCGGTGGCGATCGTATCATAATCCTTCAATTCGCTCAAATACCCGGCACTTCCATCATCCAACCCATCTCGTCGGGAATGCGGCCGTGCTGAAGATCAGTCACGTATTTATAGAGTTCGGTCGCGATGGGACCCGGGCGGCCTTCGTTGACGACGAGCAATCGGTCTTCGGAAAGACCGAGAACTCCGACGGGAGAGACGCTCGCGGCAGTCCCGGTTCCGAAAATCTCGCGTAAGTCACCCTTGTCGTGCGCCTCCGTGACCTCATCAATGGTGATGGGACGCTGTTCGAGGCGAATATGACGAGCTTCAAGGAGTTGAATGATCGAATCGCGCATGACGCCCGGAAGAATCGTTCCACCGAGCGGAGGCGTGACGACGGTGTCGCCGATGCGGAAGAACACATTCATCGTGCCCACTTCTTCCACGTACTTTTTCTGGCAGGAATCGAGCCACAGAACTTGCGCGAATCCACGTTTTTTTGCTTCGGTCGCTGCAAGCAGGCTCGATGCGTAGTTGCCGCCGGCCTTCACGGCACCGATGCCACCGCGAGCCGCGCGCGAATATTCACGCTCCACCCAGATTTTTACGGGCTCAACCGAGTCACCATAATACCCGCCGACGGGAGACGCGATGATGTAGAAGATATACGCCTCAGAAGGTCGTACCCCGAGGAAGGGTTCCGACCCGATGAGTGTCGGGCGAAGGTAAAGGGCGGTTCCGGGTTTGGACGGAATCCAATCTGCGTCAGCGCGAACCAACCGCAAAACCCCTTGTAAGAAGACATCGAGGTGCGGCGCCTTCATGCAGAGGCGTTGCGCGCCGGTTTGCAGGCGCTTCCAATTCATTTCGGGCCGGAATAAACGTACGCGGCCATCGTCTCCGCGAAAGGCCTTCATTCCCTCAAACAGGGCTTGTCCGTAATGGAGAACGGATGCGCCGGGGTCGAGACGGAGACTCTGATAGGGAACAACTCGCGGAGCGTGCCACCCCATGACCTGGGAGTGTTCCATCACGAACATATGATCGCTGAAGTAGCGGCCGAACCCGAGGTTTTCCTCAGTCGGGCGGGGGCGCGGCTCAGTGGTCTGTTCGATCGCGATGTCGATCTCCATGAACGTCCTTTCTGATAGGGAATCTCCAGAGAATCCACCGGTTAACATCTTGCGCGCCCGCATTCCACTCTCTTTTTTGGCGCAGGGCGCGGAAAACGCATGCCGGAGGCTTTGGTGTCGACGGCAGAGGCCCCCCGTCCTGCACTCTTAACTTTCATCTGGTTAACAATTTGTCAGCGCGAGGAGGGCGGCAATTGCCTCAAGGAAGAGGAGGCATGAAATTTCAGTGA
>SXSP01000263.1 GCA_005792225.1 Bdellovibrionales bacterium
ATTTCTGAATCTCTTTTGCCGTGCCCACCGCAACGATGCGGTCTCCGTTGATCGCGATCGCGGATTTCGAAGATCCGTGGATGCGACCGTTGGTAAAGATCTTGCTCACCGACGCGAGAACAGACTGGGGAATCAGAACCAGAAGAAGTAAAATGTATTTCATTCCTCAGAGTCTAACGTCTCGCTCAAAGAGATCAAGTCGTTCACGCGCAAGAGTTCCTCGTGATCGGGTTGATGAACGTGATGAGGAATGTGGACGAGCCTCTCATCCTCCGACGTAAACGGCGGCTCAACCTTGCTGCCGAACCAATACGACTTCAAGCGTACGGGGCAACTGTGAAAGATGATTCCGGGATCGCCAAATTCCTCGAACCAATCCGTAAGCTTCGCATTGATCTCCTCGAAAAACTCAACCGACTCCCGCAATCTCACTCGGGATCCCGCGCGCGATTTTCCCTTCGCATTCAAGTAGGCAATCTGCATTCGCCCCTGGCTTTTTCTCACCATGTACTTGCGAATGACCTTGTGAGCTTCGAGCTCTCCTTCGACAAAAAATCCGAGCGACGCCGTTCCGGCGCGCATGAGAACCACGACGTAATCGGGAGGCTCCTCAGGCAGCTCATCAAGATAAGTTTTGAGATCCGTCTGAATTTCGGGAAAGAGCCGAGAAAGAACGACTCTTGATGCACCCCAAGAAATTTCACCACCCCGCACCACGAGATCCCGAGGCGCGAGGTCGACGAGATCATGCAGCAGACTCAAGCACTCCGAGTAATTAAGACGTGCACCCATTTCCCTTAAGCGTACGCGTGAGTGCCCGTCACGCCAACCATTTCGTTCGACTGCTCATAGGGCGTGATGCGCTCGTACGAGCGAGCCGCGAGCTCCGCAACCACTCCGTAAGCGATGTGCGCAATCGCTCCGCGCGCATGCGTTCGAAGCGGGAACTTCGTCGGCCCCGGCGTAAGCTTTAAGAGATAAATTAAAAACTGATCCGCCACGAGAAAGAACGCGATTCCGTAACCCAGCCCGAGACCACGGCCGATTTGCGGGAACTTCCGTCTAAGAAGCAAGTACTGTAATCCACCGAGGAGCCCAAACGCCCGGTGAAATTTCCAACCCCAAAACTTGAGTTGATCCTCGCTGAGCGAGTAGCCGAGCCCGCGCGCGATCTTATCGACGGCTACTTCATAAGCCTGCCTTCCCGAGCGGGCCGTGTCTTCATGCTCTCTCGTCTTCCAATCCAAATTCTCGTAAAGCCAGATGCTCACGAGATCCAAAGCTTGCGTCGCGAGAAATCCCGTGCCAATTCCGCGCGCGACCGTTTGCCCGATTGCCATGCGAACTCCCTTCGCTTAAAGATGAGTCTCCTCATTTCGACGATCGCGGTGATCCCCCGTCGTCGGTACCGAATCACCCGGAAGCTTCTGCTCACCCCGGCGAATCGGATCGTATTCAAGATTCCCACGCTGCTCCTCGGGAATGCCGTTGGGCGAATCCGTCACGCCCGCCATGTCCTCACGATTAAACGGTCCACGCGTAATCCCCGCGTTCTCACGCGCCGACTGTTCCGTCGTGGGCTCTCGCGATGCGAGTTCATCAACACGATTTGCTTCAGCGATGGGGTCGTTCGTCTCTTTTTTATCTGCCATGAATAGTTACCTCCGAGCGAGATCCTATCGAGACCGATCCACCCACGCTTCACCGAATTTTCAAGAAGGCTTGGCGTTTGGTTCGCATCCCTACGAAGACTTCCGCGATCCCACGAAAGAGAATGAATCCAACAAGGAGACTCAAGATGCACAAACAACGCTTCAAAGGACTCGCCGACAGCCGCAACTATCGCTCCGAAGACCGACGCGGCGGCATCTACGGAAGCCAAGGCTTCAGCGACCGCACCTACGATCCCGTACGCTACCGCGATCACGATCACGAAGTCGAAGACCGCTTCCGCGACCGCAACCGCTCCGAGCCTCACGGCACCGCCCGTGGCGGCCGCGACTACGGCTACGGCGGCTACGGTCAAAGCTCAGGATTCCGCTCCGGCGCCGAATACGGCGGCTTCGGTCGCGGCACCGATTTCGGCAGCTTCAACCTCGGCGCCGATCTCGTCTACGGATCCTACTGGGGAAGAAACGAGTCCTCCCGCCTCAAAGATCACGCAGGCCGCGGACCCAAAGGCTACAAGCGAAGCAACGAACGCATCCACGACGAAATCTGCGAAATCCTCGAGCGCCACCCCCTCGTCGACGCCACCGATATCGAAGTCGAAGTCAAAGACGGACTCGTGACCCTCAAAGGCTCCGTCAACGACCGCAACCAAAAACGCTTCGCCGAACGCGCCCTCGACCGCGTCCGCGGCGTGGATGACGTACGCAACGAAATCGTCGTACGCTAACTTAAACGATCAGCTCCATCGCCACTCGTTTCTGGGGACCTTGAGTCCCCACCTTTCTGCTTCAAACCGGTTGTGTTCTCCGCAGAGCAATCTGAAAGTGTTGAACTCGTTCGTTCCGCCACATGCGAGTGGAACGATGTGATCCACCTGTACTCCGTGCGTGCTTGAGCAGCGGTGTCCGTCGGGACTCACGTACTCGCATTGGTGATTCGCACGTTCGCGGATTTTGCGATCGATCTGGACGGAGATGTAGATGCGTTTGTTCGACTTCGCTTTTTCGATTTGAACGAAGGGTTTTGCGGGCTTTTCTTGTTTCGCGACCTCGTTGCGGGCGAGGTCCATGAAGAGGTCGTGCCACTTTCCGTCGTAGTTTTTGTGGGCTTGGTGGTTCTTCA
>SXSP01000264.1 GCA_005792225.1 Bdellovibrionales bacterium
CGAGGTAAAGGAGTTTCCTCGCCACCGTCTTACGATCGATGCGCAAGACCTTCGCGATTCTGTTCTGCGTGACCTTGGCGCAAAGAAGATCACGCACGGTTTGGTTCAGCTGTCGCTTTTTCTGGCGATAGGCGGCCGCGAAGGTTGCGTGCGAGAACGTACGTGCGCACTCGAGGCACTTAAAGCGTTGGATGAGTCGGGAGTCAGATCGCCTGTAGAAAGATCCGAAGCGGATGACTTTCGGATTCTCGGACGGATCGTCGGATGTGGGTTCGCAATGAAAGCAGTTTCGTATCATGGGTTGGCGGAAGAGCAAGACTTCCGCCAACAACAATCAAAGGGGCCAGTTTGCGTTTGTCAAAACCAGGATATTTTTTGCCGAGGAAACTCAATCCAAATCGCATCTTTCGGGAAGCTTGCGGGGCGTTTTTCGGTTTGGCCCCTGTGGCGGAGGAACGCCGTCAGTGCGCAGAGGAAGGCATCGAATGCGATGCTGTCTTCGACCATGATCCTTAAATCTTGTTGGTAGATGAAGGCGATCTCTTTTTCGATCAGGGTTTTGAGGATGTAGAGTCTGGCTTCGTCGCTGTCGACGGCGTGGCGGTGAAAGCGGAGGTAGCTCTTGTTGATCCCGAGTGACATGCCGATCCGCCAGAGGCTGACCTTTGGATACACCTCGAGGAACGGAATCTGCAGCATTCGCCGTTCGAAAAACCGAGCTCGTGCCGCGAGTGGAGCGGCATTTGAGCCCATCGCGTGCGGCGGGTGAAAAGGTTCCTCGAGTTCGTGGGCGAGATAGATCTCGGCCGCGCGTTCCGTGTAGGGTGTAAACATTTTGTTTGGACGTTTGGACTTCGCGCGTTTGGCGTGAACGTCCCGCATCCATTTCACCTCCGGCTGGGGGCACTTGGCGACGCCGGGACATTTCAAATCGCATCGAAAACATTTTGGGAGCTGGAGGGGCGCATCGAAAGCGATGACGCCGAGATCTCGTTCCTCGTCGTGGAGAATTTGGTAGAGGGCATCGTCGGCGGTGGCATCGCCTTTGACGCTGATTTTGTCGCGAAGCGAGCGCAAGAAAACGCGCTTCTGGTCCGGAAAGAAATCGATGACCGCCACCGCGGTTTTGTCGGTTTTTCCGCCGCCGAGTGCGACGCCGGCAAAGCGGTGAACACGTAAACTTTCGGTCACCGTTCCGCCAGTCGCGAAGAGACGATCCACGGCCGACGGGCTCGCTCCCGCTGTCGCCGCTGATTTGCGACGTTGCGTTCCGCGCTTCGCGGTTTGAGGGCGGGCCGTTTTCTTTTTCATCCCATTCCTTCGGCCCAAGGCTTGGCGGGCAGAACCTGAAACCCGTTTGAGGTGCAGAGTTCACGTGCCTTCGCGATTTGTTGATCTGGACACCAGATGAGGACACAGCCTCCCCCGCCCGCGCCGCAGATTTTCGCGTTGGCGCCAACACTCCTCGCGAGCTCCGCGAGTCTTCGTATTTCGGGGCTAGAGAAACCGTCGGAGATGTGCGTGCGAGCCTCGTATTCTTTTTCGAAGATCGCGGGAAGGGCCTTTAAGTTTTTATCGGCCAGGGCTTGCTTCATTTCCCGAGCGACGGAAGCGAGTTGCATCATGGTCTTTCGCGTATGCAAATCACCATCGAGCCAATTTTTGATCACCTGCCAATTGTTGATGCCGGAGTGATGTGAGCGCCCCGTGTAGACGAGCAAAAAGCGATCCTCGAAAAGCGACTTTTCGATCGGGCGCACTTCGACTTTGGGGCCCTCAACTCCGTAGGTGATGAAGTTGAGACCCCCAAAGATGGGAGGAAAGTAGTCTTGCGTGCCCGTGGGCTTCAGCAGGATCTGTGCTTCCAAGTGCGAAGCGATTCGCACCATCTCGTAGGGCTCAAGGTTTCGACCCATCCATTTTGAGAACGCCTTCAGTAGACTGATGCAAAGGCTTGAGCTTCCGCCTAGGCCCCCGCCGACCGGGCTTTCCGATCTTGTGGAGAGAGAAAAACCTTTTGTGGGCTTCCAGTATTTCAGGTGGACCCGCACGAGATCAAAAGCAGGCTCCGAATCGGCGAGAGCCTCATCGAGGTCACGATATTTCTTTTTTGCGCCCAGGTCCGCCGAGTGAAGTTCGACTTCACGTCCTGGGAGTTCCTTCAGTTCCGCGTAAGTGAAAATGTCGACGGCCACGTTGATCGTGACGGGATCGCCGAGAAAGAGATAGAGCGGCCAACAGTCGAGGGTTCCGCCCGCGAGATCGACTCGCGTCGGCGACTTAATCTTTGCTTCGAACATCCGCGGATCCTTCCTTGAACACGTTGGCGGCATCGAGAGTCTGGAGGCTCTTTTCCGAAAGGCCTAGGACTCGCTCGATTTTGTTTGTACGGGTCACGATGTACTTCGCTTCGGGCTTCTGATCGCTGTTTCGGCTCTCGATGCGTTCAGGCCCCCAAGAGAGGCTGAGGAGCGTGGTTCCGTCGGCGCGAGAGATGGTGATTGTCGACGTGAACTTGGGCGGAGCCTTTCCGATCGCCTCGAAAACACGGAGGGCCTCGAGCTGACCAATGCGCTCGATCAACGACTCAATCTTAGCGCCGTCTGGCTCTTTCTGTAAACTCTTGCCTGTCATGACCCAGGCACCATCTTTTTTCTCGAAGGTTCCGTTGAGCGCTGCCGTTTGGATATGGAGCTTGGCCGCCTCTTTTACGTCGAAAGCGAAGGGGATTTTCTTGTCAAAGAAGCTGTCAGCTTTGCGGTAGATCGGCTCGGCTGCCACTTTAACGATCGAAACGATCGGCTTGATATCGGTGCTCGTGGCGTAGGCATCTCCACGCTCCTGGGGATTTGACATCTCGAGCGTGAAGAACGTTTCGCCCTTCGCAACAAGCTTCACTTGCACGCCGGGAGGTGAAAGGTGGAATTTTTTAAGATCTGACTTGTCCTCCGCGTGGAAATCCTGGGCGCGCAACGCTTTGATCAGCGACAGGTATCCATCAACCTTTGAGGAAGATACGGGAAGATCGGTGGGCCCCTCGAGCATCTTCCACTCTTCTTTTTCTCGTTGGAAAACGAACTTCTTCGGGAGTTCTGGTCCGGCTTGCGTGATTTCGATTCGATGCACCACGGAGGGCTTACTCTCGGGATCGCGATAGAGGTTTTTATTTCGGAAGTCGCCAAGTTTTTTGGCGAGAATCACATCCCAACTCGAGCTCACAAGTCGGATTTTATTTTCGTCGTCGATGCGGGCGTAGATATTGCCGTCATAGGCTTTGACCGAACCGATCTTGAACGTCTGCGTTCGCCCATCGGTTGCCGTAAGGCGCACTTCATAGGGAGGTGCATCGAGGCCGTAGGTTTTCGGATTCGCTTCGGACCCTTCGGCGACGGTTTCGATCGTGCGTTCAGCTTTGATCGAGATCAAGAAATTCTTGGCCTCTTGATTATCCGCGGGCTCTTGAATGGGAGAGAGGAGAAACCAATCCTCGCCCTTTTTTTCGACGACGAGTGATTGCCCCCCTCTCGGGATAATCTCGAATTTGGTGACGAGATCTGGCTCGATTCTCAAGACGTTGAGATCTTGCTCCTTTTTGGTCTCGATCTTTTCGGTGCGTTTCGTATCAAAGACCGTAAATGCCACGAGTGCCGCGATGATCAGCGCAAACAGAAGCGTCCAGTGAAACGACCTCATGCCGCCTTCCTTCTCCACCAAACGAATCCGCCAAAGAAGAACATCAAGAGCGGAAGCGGAATCAGGAAACAAACCACGAGGATGTAAAAGTCTTGCGTAAACATATTAAGCTTAGTCGCCTTCGGCTCTTTCGGCCGAATCGAAATCAAATCTCGGTCCGCGGAGAGAAAGGCGGCCGCGTTCATGACGAGATCGCGATTCAAATTCGCGGAAATGAAATTGTTCGCCAAAAAGTCGCTGTCGCCGAAAATCACGGCGGAGAATTCCTTTCCTTCAGGGATTTTTCCCTCGACCACGGCGCCAAGCATGTGGGGACCGTTGGGGGCGAAGCTCACGCGCTCCGTGGGCTCCGGGATCGACATCGTTTGTTCCGACGAGACGAGGGGCTCCACGCGCAGATCGTCAGACTTGCTCGGATCAACTTTCAATTCGGAAGCCATGAAGAAGACCGAGAACGTTTTCGGCTGAGTGAACGCGCGAGTGACCTCGTTGGTTCGTGAGAATTCGGTTCCGAGCACCATCGCTGGCCCGCCCTGCACGATTTGCGAACGCAGATCGAGCACGAAGTTGTTCGCGAACTCGACACCAAAAAGTTTCGTGAGATTCGCCAAGTTATGTTTCATCCCGGGATCGAGAGCGAGGAGGAGATGCCCCCCGCGTTTCGCGTAATCACGGAGCGCCTGAATTTCGGGCTGCAGGAATTGCTGGACGGGCCGAATGACAGCAACGACGCCGGCGTCTTCGGGAACTTTGTTGTTCGTTTGAAAGAGGATCAGCGGTTTTACGTCGTAGGTCACCGAGAGTTCGTCTTTGAGCGTGGAGAGTCCCGTCTCGGTCTTGTCATCCAGAACGCGTTCCCCATGGCCCATCGTGAAGTAGAAGACTTTTTTCTTCTCGCGACCGAGCTTTAAAAAGGCGCGCGTAACGCCCTCCTCGTTCGGCGTCTCGATCTTCGTCTTCTTCTCGCCCTGTACCGCATAAACGACGAAAGGTCCCGAAGAGAATTCGTACTTCTGTGCAAGGTCGGGCCTTTGGAGAGCGTTATGGGCCTCGTATTTGATGCTCTTGTTTACGTTCTGGTACATGGAAGCAAGATCCGCGACACTTCTCGCGACATTTTCTTCTCCCGTCGCCCCCTTGCGGTACAGGAGAACGAGTGTCGTCTCCTGCTTCAACGACTGCGCGGCCTTCCGAGATTGATCCGAGAGCGAATTAAGATTCTCGCTCGTCCAATCGAATTTTTTCTCGTACCGAACGCCGAGAATATTGAGGCACGTGAGCCCGGCGATGACCAATACGATGAGAGCCCCCATGTTCATTCCATGCTTCGTCGTGCGCATGCCGAAAATCTCGCGAATGGCCCGGTGATCCTTCGCAATACCCAATGCAAAGAACACGATCGAAAGTCCGAGGGGACCCCACATCCCGTCATGCCAGCCGCCGTAGATAATGCGGGTCATGCAGAGAACGAGGAAGAACAAGAAGGAAAAGAGAAAAAGAAACTTTCCGGCCTTGCTCATGAAGCTTACCTCCAGCGCGTGGATTCAACCACGCGTTGAGTGAGAAACGAGAAAAAGAAAACGACGGTCGCAAAGAAGATCAAACCGGAGACGCTAAAATTTCCTTTGAGGAAGTTGACGTAATGCGTGCTCACATTGAGATGTTCAAAAACCTGGCGCTGAAGAGGACTCTCCGACGCGTCGGCCGCCGCTCCCAAAAACCAGAGAAGAACGTTAAAGATCAACGCCAGGATCACCGCGACCACAGTACTTTGCGTAAGACTCGAGGTGAACATATCGATCGCAACGTAACAAGCGACCAAAAGAAGCAGCCCAATATAACTGCACGCGAGCGGGCCCCAGTCGAGGTGTCCCCAAAAGACGAGGCTCAACGGATAAAGAAGACTCACGAGAACGAGCGCCCAAGCCGTTACGGTTCCGGCGATGAGTTTCCCGAGGGTAATATCCGTCGCCGTCACGGGAGCCGTGAGGAGGAGATCAAAAGTTCGCTGTCTCTTCTCATCGGGAAAGAGCCTCATCGAGATCGCGGCAACCGCGAAGATCATGACGAGGTTGACGAGCGAAATATGTTTCGCGAACACCGTGAAATGAAGGTTCATTCCGTCGGCCCCGCTCATCATCTGCATCTGGGGCTGCAAGAACGCCGCAACCGAAACAATGAAGAGAATCGTCCAAGCGATGCAACAGACGCCCGCGATCACGTAGAAGAGCGGACTCGCAAAGATATTCCGAAGATCCTTACCCGCGATGACCAACGCGCCCCTCATAGCGTCGCTCCTTTGTTCTGATTTTCCTCACTCGTCGTGAGCTTGAGGAAGACGTCTTCAAGATTGATGCGCTCTTCACGAAGTTCGAGGAGTCCGCAACCCGCAGTCACCACCCGCTCCGCAAGTTTTGGTGTGATGCCCTTGGAGCCGTCGGTATCGATTTCGATTACGCCACCGCCTCGAGCGACGACCCCTTGAACGCCGGGAGTTGAACGCAAGTCACCGACCACCGAGTCTTTCATGTCAACGACGCGTACGTGGACCCTGGCGGATCCGCTCATGCGCCGGGAAAGTCCGTCCAACGAATCTTCCGCGGCGATGCGGCCGCGATTGATGATGATGATTCGCTCGCACGTGGCCTGAACCTCGGGGAGGATATGAGTCGAGAGAATGATTGTATGATGGCCCGCGAGATCCTTTATGAGCTTTCGCACTTCGGCGACTTGTCTCGGATCAAGTCCCACCGTCGGTTCATCGAGAATGAGAACTTCAGGCTCCGAAACGAGCGCCTGCGAAATTCCAACCCGTTGCCGATAACCTTTTGAAAGATTCTGGATCATCCTCTTGCGAACGGATCCGAGATCAGTCTTCTCGATCGCCCGTTCCACTTGCGCAGAGAGCTTCGACTTCTCAACGCCCTTTAATCGCGCAACGAACTTGAGATATGACTCAACCGTCATCTCGCCATAAACCGGCGGCGTCTCCGGCAGGTAACCGATTCGCTTCTTCACCTCGATCGGGTCTTCGAAGACATCAAACCCCGCGACCGTCACCGAACCCGCGGACGGCGGCATGAAACCCGTGATGATTTTCATCGTGGTCGTTTTACCGGCGCCGTTCGGACCGAGGAATCCAACGACCTCGCCCTTCTTCACGGAAAAGCTCAGCCGATCGACCGCCTTATGCGGCCCGTAGTTCTTGGTCAACTCTCGCACTTCGATCATAAGCCTGGAGTCTCCTCAAAACTTGGAGTGGTCTGATAGTTTAAAAATGCTATGCTTTGCCTCGAAACTGTCAAGGGTCCAGCTCGATGACTCATTGCATTTCTATTTTCATTTCGAAGGGTTAGGTAACTGGCCCACTTGATTGTTGTTGAATAGGTGCGGAACGTTGGCTTCATCAGGATGAGAGCACCTGAACGCCTCGCCGCCCGTCGGACTCCCCAACTTGCCTCGAACTTTCGTTTAAAACGAAGGCGGACAGCTCGGACGACCCCGAAGATCCATCCAAAGCACCGTGAACGTCTTCCTTTCCAACAACAATTAAAGGGGCCAGTTTGCGCTCGTCACAGTCGGATGCTGAGCACTCGGTCGTTGGTGTAGTGGACTCGGCCTAGTTTATCTCCCTTGATGGGTCTGACGAATCGGCACTCGACGATGAGGAGATCGAATCTTTCGCCGGAGAGTTCGTGGAGCCTTTTTCCGAGGGATTGTTCGATGACCCACTTTCCGGCTTCGAAGAATTCGCTGTCGGTGACGGTGCGACCGCGGGTTCGCCTCATGATCGCGTGGGAGCCCGGTTGATCGCGTAAGTGAAGCCAGTAGTCAAACGGTTGAGCGCGGCGGAGAAGAGCCAAGTTGTCGCCGGCTGACTTTCCGACGTAAACTTCGAGATCTTCTCGAAGGGCGTGCCGGCGTCCCTTCGCGTCCGCGCGCGAAAGGAGATTTTCTTTTGCGGACTTTTCGGATTTTTCTCGCGACTTCGCGAAGCCGCCGGGTCCCCGCGCTCTCAAGGCGGCAATTTCGTGTTCCATCGTTTCGATTCGCCCGCGGGTGCCCTCGAGTTTCCGAGCGTTGTCCTTGGCTCTCGTAAAGAGCGTCTCGACATTTTCGGAAAAAGACCGGGATGGATCGATGACCTCGCGAAACTCCACGGGCATTTCCGGAGGGAACTCAAGTGTTCCGTGAGCTTTGAGCCATTCTCCCGCGTTGCGGTAGACAGAGGTGGATTTTTTCTCGAGATCTTCTTTCATTTTCTCGAGAGCTTTTTCCTTTTTCTCTATCGAACGTTTCCAGTCTCTTTCGAGTTGGGCGGCGTCTCGAGGGGCGGCGGCTACGCCCCTTTTTTCTTGCCGGGAGCGCCAAAGGTTTTCGATTTCGTTCCAAGGTCGCGCGGTGGAGGTGTCCACCGTAAAGTTGGATGTAAGCGGAATCTCTTTCGGCTTCGACTCGGCAACGGATTTTTGTCCGTCCCGAGCGATGATGTTTTGACCGTGCGGGAAGAGGAGAATTTCAATCTCGCAGGGCTCATCGGTTTCTTCTTCCTTTGAACGGTGAAAACCAAAGAGGAGAACACGCCCTCGATCCAGGACGGCTCGAACGAAAGAGAGACGTCGACCGGTAAGACGGGATTTCAAAAAGAGACTTAGAGGTCGCGTGATTTTTTTTCGGGGCGGGGCTTTTCCGTGGACCCGAACGATAAGGGGACATTGCGGGTTCAGGTCGATCCAGAGCCACAGAGTTTCGCCGCGGTGATAAAACGCGAGACCCAACTCGCTCTGCGTCTGCAGGCAATCCTGAAGCTGAGCCCCGACCAACGTTTGGAGGTCCGTCGCGATTTGCACGACCTCGCTCGCGGTTAAAGGCGAGAGCTTTGGTGAGGGATTCGGTTTTGAGACATTCGTTTCATCACTCATGGCCCAGAAACTGTACGGGTCGAGAGTCCAAAAATAAAGGTGAAGTTATGGAGTTATCTCAATTCTCGGCGCCCGATGCCGATAAGAAATGCGTCAACTCGGCATTTCAGGGGACCACGCATGAGATCAGGTCATGACTTACTCTACACCCTCTTTGAGCAACACTTGTTCAACGCACTCGTTGAGAATGAAACGTCAGACGAATTTTTAGGTCGCGTGGTCGGCGAATACATGAAACTTCTCTCGTCGCGCGGGACGATTCCGCTCGAACACCAATCGGTCATTGAAACCGATTTGCGCGACGAAGTCCGCGAGATGCTCAGGAAGAAGACTTACGGGCACTACAACTTGGCTGAGTTCAGAAGAGCCCATTCCGGAAACGACACTTCGTCAAAAACCCGCCGTCCCCGGCGCGCCTGTTAATCACTTCGCCGATTGAATGACTGAAACGCCTTCCGGCTGCTCGCCTGGCTGCACTTCTGCGGGCGGCTGCTCACCGCTCCCTTGTGGTCCTTCAGAGGGAACTTCGCCAGGAGTCACCCCGGGTCCTTCACCGCCTTGACCCGCCTCGCCGGGCTCTTGAACTTGCTGAGTAGCTTCTCCCGGCTGACCAGGAACGGCGACGGTGACTGGATCGATCATGGTTCCCAAGGTCTGGCAGTTTGCTCCTGGTGATGACGTCTGAGTTTTTGAGAACTGAACGGCCTTTTCGAATGTGAGATCCGCGATCGCCGTCGATTCTTGAAGGTATCCGTCGATCGATGTCACGACGAACTGATCTGGGTTCCCCGCCGCTTGTCCAAGATTTCGAGCAGCTAAATCCTCGGGAGTCGCCTCGGAGTTCAGCTGAGCCTGGCGGGCCTGAGCTGACGCGCGCATGATTCGCGCGCGGTTCGCTCGCATGTTCACGGCCTGACGAACGGAGCGACGCTCAAGCTTCACCAAGGTTTGTTTATAGGCGCTCAGCTTTTGGGCGTCGGTCGGCGCCGAAGCTTCAACATCCAAGATGCTCGGAAGATTCGCTGCCGATTTTTCCACGACCCGGATCGTCAGGCGACCGCAGTTGGCGGTCTCGCAGACGGCCTGGAGTTCCATGACTTGATTCACTTCTTGCGTTCCGCAGTTCGGGTCGTTATCGAGCCGAACCATTTTACCGAGCGGGACATTCGCGGAATGTGCCGAGAAGGCGAAGTTGTCTTGCGCACCCGTCGCGGGGTTTCTAACCATCACGCGGACGAGGACTTCGAACGCGTTCGCGCCGGCCGCGATGGGTGCCGAGGGTTGAGCGACAGTTGAGCCTGCGGGAAGCTGCGCTTGAGGTTGACCCAAGGCCTGGCCGGGCACTTGAACATTCATCAAGGGACGGGCTTCCGCGGAGACGCCGACAATGCGGGACGCGAGACCCTGATCCGCCTGACGGTATCCCTTAAACTGCAGCTTTGCCTTGTCGACGCCGGTTCCGCGGGCTGACGGATTCATCTTTGTCGATGAACCGCCGCCCTTTCCACACGCGACGACGAAGGCCGTCGCTGTTAACATCACCGCGAGGGGGAGGAAGCGCATTCCGATATCTGTTTTCAACTTCGACATGATTCGCTTCTCCCTTAATTTTTCGTCTGCGAGTTCGTCAGGTACATGACGAGGTTCTTACGGTTGTAATCGCGGAATGCGCAAATACGCTTAGACAAATTGAGTTGAGCTTTGTCTCTCGACTCCAGGAGTTTTTGATCGTACGAAGCCATGAGCTCAGCCTTTTGTTTTTCGTCCAAGTTCGACATGAATTGCTCGGCGAAAGGACTCTTTAACGTCGAGCCACGGCAGAGATGGTAGAACGAGCGAACGTCACCGAACGCCAAGCTCTGAATACAGAACTGCTCGTAGAGTCTGCGCGCCGAACCGAATTCGTCGTCCACGGCAAAGCGTTCGTTTCTCGCCTGGTATTTCTCGTTCGCGAACGAGCCGCCGATCAACGGGATCTTCGCCGGCGCATCTTTGAGAGTCTCCCAAATCGCCGCGAGCACTCCGCGGCCCACGCGAACGGTTTTTGACGTCTCTTCGCCAGGAAGGGCTGTCATATTATCTTTGTACGCACGATCCCAAGTGCTGAGCTTCGTGTTAATGCCTTTGGTTGTCGCGTCCTTATCGTTCGAGATCTTTGAGACGGCTTTCAACTCGGCCGTCGTCGCCGCGAAATGGTCGCGGAGGAGGAGCTCAACGCCCTCGAGATTCATTTTGTTGAGCCGAAGCGCGAGCGAAAGATCGTTCTGCACCTTAGCGGGGTTTCCGCCGGCGAGCATGACGATCTGATCGAAGATCGCGAGGCCCGTCGCGTAGAAGAGATCGTTCACGGACTCGCCGAACTGCGTTTTCTTCTTCAACATCGCCAGATAGTCAGCATAAACGAACTTCACGATTCGGTTTGCGAACCAGCCCGACTTTCCGAGGAGAACCTCGAATTCGTTGTAGACCGCCGTGATGATACCGAGGTTTGCCGCGGCGATCTTCTTTCGTTCATCATCAGAGAGCGTGTTCCCGCCCGTCGCGAGTTCACGCGAAACGACTTCGAGCTCCGCGTACGCGTTCATGACGTTCTTTACTTTTGTGCGCGTATCCTGAATCGATCCGATCATGCTGCGCTCACCTCCGTTGGAGATGAGGCGTCCTTCGACTTGCGCCAGATAATCGTTCACGAGCATCAAACTTTCTTTGACCGTGTAGTTCGTCCCGAGGAACGACTCGTTCACGAGCGAAAGTTTATCGACGATGAACCACTTGTTATAATACTCGATCGCGTTCAATTTCGCGGCATCGATCATCTCGCCCAAGTTTTTCTCGACGATCGAGACGAGCATCTCCGGATTTGAGAAAGAAGGATGATTCATGTAGTTGGCTTCGAGCCACGAATTCGGGTCCTGCATCGCCGTTCCGATACCGCGAACTTCGTTCGGAATATCGATACCCATCAGGTAAAACGGAATTTCGCGCGAGGAACCTTTCAGAGTAAAGAAGTTACGGAGACCATCTCCGCCGCCCATCATCGAGAAGGCGTCGTCACCGACGATACCGGCGAGCTTCATGACGATTTTGCGGGCCGCGTTTTTACGGCCCTTTTCGTCGGGAATGACCTTCATTGCCTCGACATCCATCGCGAAGCTACCTTGGATCTCCTTCACCTTCTTAAAGAAGTTATTTACTTCATCGAAGACCTTATTCTGGAAAGTCGCGTCCGTCGGGAGTCTCGGATCCACCCCGATTTGAACGCGCTGAATCCAGTTCGTGATCATCGGAATGTTTTGCGTGAGAATGTAATAACCGGCGAGATCGTGACCGACGCCGATTCGCTTCAATTCAAGATCGCGCGGACGAGACTGGAGCTGCTTCATCATCTCGTCGAAGAGGAGCTTCGAGTCGCGAGTCGTGCAATAATTTTCCGAAGTCATTTCCACCAAGCACGACATCGACGCGAGGAAGTCCGCTTGGTTGAGCGTACGCAGTACGCCCGCGAATTTCTTTTCACGCATGACGTTCGTCAATTTCGAGATTGCGGTCGCAAGACCGGTTCCCGTCGAATCCTGAGAAGAAGCCGCAAAAGACGTCAAGAGTTTCACTGACGCCGCGAGAACTTGACCCGCGGCCTGCGGTCCACCCGTCAAACACTGCTCCATTTGCGGGAGCGAATCTACGACTTGATTGAAGACGACAAGTCCCTCTTGCGAAGTCTTAGCGAAGCGCCCGCCGAGACTGCTCAATTGACCACCGACGGCCGTTCCCACGGCCGAACCTACGGGCCCGCCGACTGCGCCGCCAACAGCTCCGCCCACCGCAGAGCCTACGGCGGCCGTAACCGGCGTTTGATTTTGAACGCTCGATGACAGCGTTGCGAGTTCGATGATCTTTGTCATCATCGTACGTTTACCCGCCTCCCCAAATGAGGAGTTTCCCTCCGAGAGGAACTGACGGAACGCCGCAATCTCTTGGGGAAGCTGAGAGAGCCTATGCGAGTACTTCTCACTCATCTGAGGCTGAACGAGAGTTTCTAGACTCGTGAGGGCCGCCTGCATTTGGGTGCCGAGGGCACGGCAGTTTTCATCGTTCTTTAACTGGAGCGTAAAGTTGCGAATCGCCTGCGTGGTTTGCAGAGCCTCTTGGGTCCATAGACCCTGGCTGCTACAAGTACCGGAAAAAGAATACGGCCGCGTTGCCGTCAGTCCCTGCGCCTGCGCCACGGACGAACCAAATGACAGAGCTAAAGTCGCCAGCCTCAAAACGTGCTTCATACAACACCTCAAGGCACCCTTCTGATCAAGTTTCGTACCTCTCACGGCGTGCGCCACAGGGGATTTGATACAAAATACCTGTCAATCAACTCGACACCGGGCGCCCCTTTGCGGCTCCGACACCCAAGAGAAAGCCCTGCCTTTGCGTTGATGGGGGCCTACGGCTTGCATTATTGGAATTTGATGAAGGCCACTCAGTCTGTCTTATTTATCGCGTTCATTTCCGTGCTC
>SXSP01000265.1 GCA_005792225.1 Bdellovibrionales bacterium
AAGCGGGGTCGAAGGAACTTCGGCCAGAAAACCCTTTAAAGTCAATTTAACGAGTTGTCCCCTGATTTCGCCGCTCGCCGTCTTAATCAAGACGGGCATCGGGTACGGGCTGACTTTTTTTACGTTACCTTCCGTTGCCAACGAGATCCTCCGCTTTGGCCAACTCTTCGCCCTTCGTCACGACCGAGAAAATATCTTCGAAGGGCTTCGGGATAAAAAGATCCGCGCCGAGCTGCTGGGCCGTGACGATATTGTGTTCGCCCGAATACGCCGACATCAAGATCACTTTCGCTTTTCCCTTGATCGGGCCCGCTTCGCGAAGGAGCTCAGGCCCACTTAAACCCGGCATCAAGACGTCGAGAAAAACGAGATCGGGAGCGGAAGTTCCCCAGAGCGAAAGCCCTTCGCTACCGTCGCAAGCCTCGATGACTTCGTGCCCCCGCGAGCGACAGGCGCGACTGAGGGACTTTCTCACGAGCGGTTCGTCATCGACAATGAGAATCTTCATTCGTTCTCCTTGAGAATCGGCAGGCGCACGGTGAACTTAGCACCTCGTCCCCACTCGCTCGCGACGCTGATTGCGCCCCCGAAATTCTCGATCACCTGGCGACTCATGCTAAGGCCCAGGCCCGTCCCCTCGCCTTTTTCCTTCGTCGTGAAGAACGGCTCGAAAATGCTATCCATGATTTCGGGTGGGATACCCATTCCCGTATCGTTCACGTGAAGCGCGATCGACGTGGGCGATTCCACTTCCGTCTCGATGGTGATGGTGCCCGGGTCCTTCATCGCCTGGCAGGCGTTGTTCACGAGGTTGAACACCACCTGTTGCATGAGGTGCGGCTCGACCTTCACTTCGGCTTCCTCTTCGCTGAGGAGAATTTCGCTGCGATGTTCGCGCATGGCCGTCTTCAGCATCGGAAGTGTTCGGCGAACGATCTCGTTGAGCGAAATCTTCTCCTGCTTATGTTCCGATTCACCCTTAGAGAAGTCGAGGAGGTTTTCGATGATCTTCTGCGACCTCTCGGCGGCCTTTTCGACTTCCTTAATGTCATCCTTCAACTGTCCCGAGGGAAGCTCCGAGAGCAGAACCTGCGCGAGGCTGCGAATCCCGGTGAGCGGATTATTGAGCTCGTGCGCGATGTTGCCGGCGAGAAGTCCGATCGCCGCCATCTTCTCGCCTTGAACCATTCGGCCGTGAAGCTCGCGCGCTTGGGTCACATCGACGTAGTGATTGATGACGTTGGTGGGAATCGATTGTCCATGCAGCCGAATCGGATAGCTCAAGACTTCGTAGATCTGATCGCCGCGCTTGACGTGCCCCTTCGCGGGCTCACCGGTTTGGAGTGCGTTCGGCACGGGACAACCGCGACAAGCACTCTCGGAATTCATAAAGACCTTGTGGCAAGTGGATTCGAATCCGCGCGCGTTCGTCCCGTTGAAATGTCGATTCGCCCTCACGACGTCGAAGTCGATATCGATGATCGCGATGGGATCCTTGATTCCGTCGAACGTGCTCTCCCACTGAATCGAGGTGTACTTCAGGTGGTACTCGAGGAGAATCCGGTCGAGCGCGATCGAAAGCGGCTGAATGCGCTCGGAGATGAACGTGAGGAACTCTTCGATTTTCTCATCGGGAAGAGTGTGTTCGAAGAAGAGCGTCGCCGGAGGTTCGCTCTCGGTGTCGATCGCGACCGCCCTTCTCTTGAGAGGAACCGCGATCACCTTGATCAGGGGTCTGCCGAACTCGTTGGCGAGATAGATACGGTCATCATGCTCGTTGATTCGCATGCGTGAACGATTCAGCCAGACTTTTCTCGCTTCGCGCTCGATCACCTGTTTGCCTTGAAAGTAAAGGATCAAGGGTTTTCTCTCGCTGGCCACGTAAGCGAGAACCGGCGGCCTCAACTCATGAAATGCCTTGAGCTCTTTTCTGATGAGTCCCATGAGTTCATCGATCGATGTGAGATTTGAGAGATCCTTGATGAACCTGACGAGCTCGCGCACGTGGGCGAGCTGCTTTTCGACCTGCTCCTTACTCGCCTCGGCCGTCACTGTTCTCTCGGTGACGAGTTGCTCGAGGCCCGAAGTCAGACGCTCCATCTGTCGGTTCTGAAGACTGACCTCTTTCAGGAGGCCCGACTGAGTCATCTTGAGTTGATGATGCTCGATCGCCTTTGTGACATCGACGAGGACTTGCTCGTTCTCCCAAGGTTTGGCGATGAAACGAAAAACGTGGCCACGGTTCACGGCCTCTTCGACCACGTGGGTTTCAACTTTTCCGGTGAGTAAGATTCTGGAAGCCGAGGGAGCTTTTTCTTTCGCGAACTCCAAGACGTCGACGCCGCTTGCGGCTTGAAGGCGTTGATCGGCGATCACCACCGCGAAGCGTTCTCGAGTCAGGGCGTCGCGCGCCTCTTCGGCACTCTTGGCCGCGACCAAAGTCCAGGGCTGACCACGAAAGAGCCGAACGGCTGAATCCAGCACATCCTGGTCATCGTCTACCCAGAGGACCTTATGCTCCACCATTTTTTCATGTTCCGTCAGACGACGGCAGGACACAAGAGCGGAAGCGCCAGACCCGAATCAGGCCTGGCGCGAGGAAGGAATGCTTAGGGCGCGGCTTCGGCGCCGGGTCTCGAGGCGTCAGGCATGAAGTCGGGCATGACGAAGTTGTTCGGAACTTTTCCGACGCGTGCATGGTCGTAACTGATGGTCTCAAAGCGACCGGTGAGATCGTTCCAGACATCGATGTCAGCGGCTTTCAGATCATAGATCCAAAGATGGATCTTCAACTGACCCGCGTTCACGAGATCGCGGATGAACGGATAAGTCATGAGGTTCGCCCTTTGCGACATCACGTTCATGCGCGAAGCCGTGTCGGGATCGTTCAGCTTCACTTCCGTCAGACGCGTGAAAGACTCCCCGTGGAGGTAGTTCTTTAAGCCCGGCATGGGCGTGAGATCGGCCTGGCCGCAAATCGCTTTCATGGCGCCGCAACCCGTGTGACCGCAGATCACGATCTCGCGAATGCCGAGTCCCTTAATTGAAAACTCGAGGGCACTCGCTTCCGACGATGCTCCGTTCGCACGGAACGGGGGGAAGGCGTTTCCGACGTTGCGAACGACGAAGAGTTCGCCCAGATCGGTCGACGTCAAGAGGTTCGGGTTGATGCGGCTATCGGAGCAAGTGAGGAAGAGCGTGTGCGGGCTCTGACCATTTGCGAGTTGCTCGAGGAGCTCTTTGTAACGGCTCTCACGCTCTTTGCGGAAGCGCGTGATTCCGTAGACTAGACGCTCGATCCCGCGTTGCTGTTTTCCGAAGAGCGCGTTTTGCACATCGCTCTCGGTGACCGCGAGGCGATCGGCGAGTACATTTTCGTGATCCGCCTTCAAGAGCGTGTCACGAGTTTCGGGGCGCAAGCCCTGGAGAACGACGCGAGATCCATCGGCGATCGTTTCTCTTACGATCGTGATCATCTCCTCAGCGCCCGTCGCATCGATTCGGCTGACGTCAGAGACGTCGAGGACAAATTTGCGAACTCCGGTTTGCTTCGCACTGTCGATCCCGCTGCGGATCGACTCAAGGCTATTGGACGCGAGGAAGCTCAAAGGACCACCGACGTGGATACGCGCGGTTTCGCCGCCTTGAACGTCATGAACATCGACGTGCGTTTGACCGACACGGATCGCGGCAATCACGATCGCCGTGACGACACCGACCTGAATGCCGACGAGAAGGTCGACGGCGACGATGGTCACGAAAGTGAACATGTAAACGAAGGCCTCAGAGCGCGAAACTTTGAGGATTTCTCGGAACTCGCGGGGATTCATCATGCGAATCGAAACCGCGAGAAGAACGCCGGCCAGAGCCGCGATCGGAATTTGCGCGATCAGTGTCGATGCGACGTACACCGTAAAGAGAAGAGCGATCGCGTGAATGAGGGACGAGCGACGCGAGCGG
>SXSP01000266.1 GCA_005792225.1 Bdellovibrionales bacterium
GACCCGAGAACTGAGGGCCGAGAGCGGAGAGCCGAGAGCTGAAAATCTGCCTCACTTCGCGAGTCGAGAATTTAAATTTCGGTGACGTGGAAGTAGGCAGAACCATTTGAATCCACTTGCCTAAATGAATTGAAAGTGAGAAGTAAAAAGAGCGTCATAATCCGTGGTGCTCCGCTACAAGTCCGCTTTTCTCAGTGCTTTTGATGCTTTCGATTGAAAGTGATCAAGAATTCTGGAACTAGCGCTCGCAAGGCACGAGCTTCATCATCAGGAGACCGATTCAGAAATGAGCGTCAATCAAAACGACTACAACAAAGGTGGAATGATCACGTTCGTCCTGAGCATGGGCGTTTCGTTGCTCGTCCTTATCTATACTGCGTTTCTCAACGGCGGCGTCGATCTCAAAGAAGTTGCGCCTCCCTCGGCACAGCCGGCGGGTCAGACGCAGGCAGCGGCTGAAGCTCCGATTGACGTCTCGGGTGTTAAGGAACCCTGGGTTGAGTCCGAGCAAATGGCGAAAGCCGGAAAACAAATTTACGCTCAGAACTGCGCAATGTGCCACGGTGCCGAAGGCAAGGGCGATGGCGTTGCGGGCGCTTCACTGAATCCCAAGCCGCGGAATCTCGTTGAGGGGAAGTGGTTAAAGGGTGGCGATCGACTCGGCTTGATGCTTGTTCTCGAGAACGGCATTCCCGGATCGTCGATGCAGTCCTACAAGGCCGCATTGAAAGTGAATCAGCGTTGGGCGCTGACTCACTTCATCCGTTCCATTACGCAGAACAAAGTTGCTGACGACGATGCGGTCGTCGCTCAAAAAGCTCCGTCGTTACAATAAGTCTCTCTATATATAGAGGAAACGAAGTTGCAGCATTGGTTTTCAGCACTCTTCATCTCGGTGGTCGTGGGCCTGTCGATTTCGACGCCCGCGCACGCGCGCAATAGTTTCGCGCCCGAGACGGGCGCGGAAAACGAAACGCCCAAGCAACTCGATGGCGTCGGGGTCACCGAGCATCTCGGCGAGAAAATAAATCTAGACCTCAAGTTCAGAGACGAGACCGGAAAACAAGTCACACTTCGCGACTACGCGAATGAGGGAAAGCCAATCCTCCTCGGTCTCGCGTACTTCGGTTGCCCGAGCCTCTGCAATTATCAGTTCAACGGCTTCAATGATGCCTTCAAACAGATGAAGAGACCGGTCGGCGAAGAATTTAAGTTCGTCGTGGTCAGCATCGAGCCGAAAGAAACACCGAAACTCGCGGCCGACAAAAAAGCCGCTTACTTGAAGGCCTACGGCCGTCCCGAAGCCGCTGGTGGTTGGCACTTCTTGACGGGTGATCAAGCCGAGATCACGGAGCTCGCGAAACAGGTCGGGTTCAACTACAAGTGGGATGCCGAACAAAATCAGTGGGCGCACGCGGCTGCGGCGTACGTGCTCACCACCGACGGAAAAATCTCCCGCTATCTTTACGGGATCGTTTTCAATCCGAAAGATTTGCGTTTGTCGATGATTGAGGCGTCCAATGGAAGTGTGGGATCGGTCGTCGATAAGCTGATTTTATATTGTTTCCATTTTGATCCAAAGGCGAGCAAGTACACCCTCGCGGCGTTCAACGTCATGCGAGCGGGTGGAGCTCTGATCGTCTTGATTTTGGGAGCGTTCCTCGTTCCGTTTTGGTTTCGCAAGGACCGACTTCAAGGAGAAGCTTAATTATGTGGTGGTCTAGTTTGTGGGCACTGTTCGCTTCTGAGGCCGCGCAGGCGGCGCCGTCTTCGTATATGCCCCCCGCGGGCACGGCGATCGCGAGCCAGATTGATAGCATTTATGGGTTTCTCCTTGTTACCAGCTTGATCTCGTTCATCATCCTCGTCGGCGGGATGATTTTCTTCGTCTTCAAGTACAAGCGGTTGTCGGAAAACCAAAAGACCGCCTACATCACGCATAACCACACGGCGGAATTCCTCTGGAGCTTCATTCCGTTCTGCTTGTTCATGTTCGTGTTCGCCTGGGGCTGGTACGTGTACCACCAAATGCGCGCGTTCCCCGAAGACGCCCTTGAAGTTCACGTCGTCGGTAAGAAGTGGGCTTGGCGCTTCCTTTATAAGAACGGAAAAGAAGTCACCGCTGGTGTCGGTGCGGATGGAAAACTTGAAGACGCGACGATGGTTGTTCCCGTCAATCGTGCGGTGAAACTCATCATGTCGTCTGAAAAGGTGAATCCAGCGGGCACCGATCCGACGGATCGCCCGGTTCTTCATAGCTTCTACGTTCCCGCTTTCCGTATTAAGCAAGACGTTGTTCCCGGTCGCTACACGGCTCTTTGGTTCCAGCCTCAATCCGAGGGCGAGTACTGGGTTCAGTGCGCGGAATATTGCGGAACAAACCACTGGTCGATGAGAGCAAAAGTCAAAGTCGTATCGAATGAGCAGTTCGAGCAATGGCTGACTTCCGAAGGAGCTATCGGCGGGTCACTCGCGGATCAGGGCCGCACACTTTACGGAACGAAGGCGTGTATCGGCTGTCACAGCCTCGATGGATCTCGCGGCGCCGGTCCTTCGTTCAAGGGTCTCTTCGGCAAAATGGAAAACACGGATAAGGGTGCGGTGAAGGTTGACGAGAACTACCTTCGCGAGTCCATCCTTGAACCCAATGCCAAGGTCGTTGCGTCTTTCCCTGCCGGCGTCATGCCGACGATGGCGGGTCAGTTGAACGACGACGAAATCAAAGCACTCATCGAATTCATCAAGACGGTTAAGTAAGAGGGAGGCGTCGCATGGCGAACGCTGGTGCACATCACGAAGGATCCAACTACCTGAACCACGGCCACGGCTTGTGGTCCTGGCTGACTACGCTTGA
>SXSP01000267.1 GCA_005792225.1 Bdellovibrionales bacterium
GAAGACCCGGGCGAGGAGTTTTTCGTTTGAGAAGAAAGTTACTGGGCGAGGGCAATGTCATTCTGGTTCACGTGTTCCGCACGGCGCCCGCCGCGTACACGTGCCACGGCATCGGGTGCGAAGATCTTCCGTCCGTGGAGTGCAGGACTCATGCGCGCGCACGAGTGTGAAGACCCGGGCGGAGGAGTTTTTCGTTTGAGAAGAAAGTTTCTGGGCGCGGGCAATGTCATTCCATCCCACCACGGTACAGGCGATACCGCGCTAATCATCCCCCGATTGAAACGAAAGTTCTCGGCCCCGCGTCTCCGGGGCCGCGCAGGCCTGGCTAAAGCACCGCCGCGCGTGCGGTCGCGAGGTCCTCGAGTGTGGGATTCCAATCGACGGGTGGCGATTGGCGCGCGTCGCGAATCGGGATGCCGGCGTCGAGGAGTTCGCGGAGGAATGCGCCCGATGGGGGCTGAGACGTGAACTCAAATTTCTCGACGTGTTTCAGGGTCAAAGGCCCGAAAATTTGGGTTTCCCAGTACGGGTGCAAATGGCTGGGATTGTATTTTACAGTTCCAAGTTGATCGGGGCGGGCAGATTCGAGTGTCTTCACCGCGATGGCCTGCACGAGAAACGGAACCATGAGGAGCCGAAACTTCCAAGGCGTGAACGTGTCACCCCATCCTTGCAAGGCTCTCTTATCCCAACCTCGCAAGAGGCTATCGCCGGTGGTCCATGTGAGTCGGTCGTCGATATTTTTTAACCGGAGAACGTAAAAATCGGCACCATACTGTTCAGTTGCCGTTCGCGAATAGACGATGCCAGATTCGGGACTTGGCCGGAGCGTCGCGTACTTAGGCATGACCTCTGAGTCGAGTGAGCGGTACTGTTTGAGGCCGGAAGCGTGCTCCGACGTTTCCATCAAGCCGACGAGTCGGGCTTCGGCGCTCTGTCGCAAATCTTTGTCGAAAAAGCCGCGGGATCTTCCGGTCACGTACTGATTCTGAAAGCCGACCTTCGGGATCCAGAAGCGGCCGCTCTCGGGCCTGCGGATGATGATTTCGATTTGGTTCTTGTCGATCATCTCGACGGCTTTTCGAACATGAGGATCCTCATGGGCGCGAATGAATTTTTCGTACTCTTCGTATGACTTGTGGCCGGTGCTTTCGAAAAGACGTTCGGTGGTTTTTTCCATCGTGCTCATGAGTTCGCGCACGGGCTGGGTCATGGACTTGCGGCGCGGATCGAGCGGAAGCCGCGCGATCGGAAGACGAACATGCGAAGGAAGCTCGCGATTGAGTTGACCGATCATGAATTGGTACATGAGCTTCAGTTCGTATTCGGTTGGTTCGTACTTGTTTGTTTGAGTGTGGAGCTTCTGTGCTGATGCGATGTTGCCGAGGAGAGTTCGGGGTTTGATCGAGGCGGGGAGATCTTCCAAAATCTTCGAGACGAGGTCGAGGCGTTCGCTGGAGGCTTTTTCTTTTGTCGCTCGAACTGCTTCCAACAATGTCTTGAGTTGATTGAAGTCCTCCCAGCGTGGGGTCATCTGTCCATTGAGGACGTAAGGGTTCAGGAGAGAGACGCTGCGAAGAAGTGCGGGATATTCAATACCGACCGTCTCAAGACGCTCTTGGACGGTATAGAAGAGGTCTTGGCAAGCAGCGCTGGCAAGAGCCTGCGAGGAAGAAAAAAGTGCGAGAACGAGGGCAAAGCTCTTCATAGAATTTCCTCGCGTGCGGCTGCGATTTCCTCGGGCGTGGGTTTCCATTCGACCGGTGGCCACTGGCGGCCGTCGCGGATCGGGATGCCGGCGTCGAGGAGGTCGCGGAGGAATGCGCCCGACGGCGGCTGAGACGTGAACTCAAAACTCTCGACGTTCTTCAAAGTGAGGGAGCCGAAGATCTGCGTTTCCCAGTAAACCAAGATATGTTGGTCGTTGTATTTGACGAGATTCAGGCCATCAGCACTTGCGCCCCGAAATATGTCCTGCGAAATTTCACGAACGAGAAATGGAACCATGAGCAATCGAAACTTCCACGGCGTAAAAATGTCGCCCCAAATTTTGTAGGGTTCGATGGACCGTCCGCGGTGGAGGCTGTCGCCCGTTGTCCACGTGAGACGCTCCTCGATATCCTTCAAACGGAGAACGTAAAAATCTTCGCCGTACTGATCGGTGCTACTGCGAACGTAGTCGACGCCCGATTGCGGGCTCGGGCGGATGGTCGCGTACTTCGGCATTGTTTCCACATCGAGCGAGGTATACTCATCGAGAGGCCGGGCGACCAACCGAGCCTCAGCCTGTTTGCGTTTCTCCTTGTTATTCATTCCCCTCGATGTGCCAGTCACGTATTGATTATGGAATCCGACTTTGGGAATCCAGAAGCGCCCGCCTTCAGGTCGGCGGATCACGACTTCGATTTGACCCTTGTCGATCATCTCCACGGCTTTCTTCACGTCTGGATTTTCATGAGAGCGAATGAATTTCTCGTAATCGGCGTAAGTTTTATGGCCGGTGCTCTCGAAGAGTCTCAAGGTAGCGGATTCCATCCCGCTCATGAGATCACGCACGGCTTGATCTCCGGCTTTTCGGCGCGGATCAAACGGGAGCCGCGCGATTGGAAGCCGAACATGTGGGGGAAGCTCACGATTGATTTTTCCGATCATGAATTGATACAGCAGCTTCAATTCATATTCGGTCGCGGAGTACTCATTCGTCGGCGTGTGGAGCTTTCGCGCGTTGGCTATTTGATCCAATACGGTATTTGCCTTGATAGAGGCGGGAAGGTCCTCAAGGATCTTCGAAACGAGTCTGAGCTTCTTCTTTGATGCCGCGGCTTTTGTTTTACGAATGTCTCGAAGCAAATCTTTAAGATGTTTGAAGTGTCCCCAACCAGGGGTCTCTTGCCCACTGAGGACATCC
>SXSP01000268.1 GCA_005792225.1 Bdellovibrionales bacterium
GCTTTGCAGTCGATGGAGGGTCGTCCCGAAGCGCAGATTCTCAATATCCTGACTTTGAGGACAATGAAGCAGGCCCACTATTCTCAAGATAACGTGGGCCACTTCGGACTCGGTTTCTCGCAGTATTCGCACTTCACTTCACCGATCCGTCGTTATCCCGATCTGATCGCACATCGATTGATCAAGAGCCAACTTTATCCTCGGTATAAGTCGATGGCGATGAACGAAGAGGAACTCGCGAGTGCGACCAATTTCCTCTCGGCCTGCGAACAACGTTCGACAAAGGCGGAGCGGAAAGTCGTCTCGATCAAAAAGGCTCGTTTCATGCGCAAGCATGTCGGTGAGGAGTATGAGGGAATCGTCAGCTCCGTCGCGAAATTCGGTGTCTTCGTTCTTTTGCGGCAGTTTGATGTTGATGGTCTGGTGAAGATCGAAAAGCTCGGCAATGATCGCTTCATGTTCGATGATCAGAACCTTCGTTTGATCGGAACCCGAACGGGACGGCGTTACACGATCGGCGACTCGATTCGAGTTGTCGTGACCGGGGCTGATCCCGAGCAAGGAAAGATCGATTTCGAGTTGCCGGCAGATCTCCTGGCGCGCCAGGATGATGGGGATCAGGACGAAGAAGACGATTTTGAAACGAGATCTCCAAGGGAGCCGAAGCGTGGCGCGTTCAAAGGCGGGCGGTCCAAGAAGGGGCCAAGGAAAGATCAAGGCAAGCAGAAGGCCGGATCGAAGAAGCGGTCCGACGTTTCGGAACGCGGCAAGGCTGAGAACAATCGTCGCCGCGTTCGCAAAGAACGGGTTTCAAAACGTCGCGGAAAAAATTAGGCTCGGGAGATTTCTTCTCGAGCGCTTCTCAAAACCGGGGATCGAGCGTTTCACACCGGCCGAGCGCATGCGCATGGCTTTCGAGGAGCTCGGTCCCACTTTCGTCAAACTCGGCCAGCTCCTCGCCACTCGTCCTGACTTGATTCCGCAAGACTTCGTCGACGAATTTAAAAAGCTCCACGATCAGGTCTCCTCCGTTCCATTCTCGGAAATCAAAGGGACTCTCGAGGAACAATTCGAAACCGGTGTTGATCAAGTTTTCCGCGAAGTCGATCCCGTTCCGTTGGCGGCTGCTTCGATCGCGCAGGTTCACCGCGCCTTCTTGCTCGACGGAACCGAAGTCGTCGTCAAAGTTCAGCGCCCCGGCATCGTCGACGTCATCAAAGATGATGTGAACATCCTGTATTACCTCGCCGAGCTTCTGCAGCGTTATGTGCCGGAGACGCGACCCTTCAATCCCTTGGGCATCGTCGACGAGTTTTTCCGCACTCTCGAGCTTGAAACCAACTTCATCATCGAAGCGAACAACATCCGGCGCTTCACCGAGAACTTCCGCGACGATCCCACGGTCAAAATCCCGCATGTGTATTTCGAATATTCAGGTCCACGTGTTTTGGTCCTCGAGGCACTCCATGGAAGTACTCTCAGCCAGCAAGTCTTCGACGGAATCGACCGCCAAGCCGTCATGCGTACCGGACTGCGCGCTTACTTCAAGATGGTCTTCCGCGACGGCTTCTTTCACGGTGATCTCCACGCGGGTAACATCTTCATCCTTCCTGAAAATCGCATCGGCCTGATCGATTTCGGAATTGTCGGCCGCTTGAATCGCAGGGTCAGGGATGCCATCGCGAACATGTTCGTGGCGTTGTATTCCGAAGACTACGAGCGACTCGCGTACGAGTACGTGGAACTCGCCCCCTACAACGAGCGGATGGACGTCGACGAGTTCGCCAAGGATCTCCAAGATCTCTTGGCCCCGTACTTCGGACTGACGATGAAAAACGTCGATCTCGGCCGACTGCTCCTTGATTCCACCGCCGTGGCCGCGAGGTACGGCCTGGTTCTTCCGTCGGAGCTGCTCTTGTTCTTCAAGTCGATCGTGACCGTTGAGGGCATGGCGAATCTCATCGCCGAGGACTTCAACCTCCTCGATCACGCTCTAGAATTCGCAACCGAGATCGTGAAGACCAAGTACTCGCCCGAGCGAATCACCGAAGAGTTCCGCATCTTCGGGCAAGATTCTACCGCGTTGCTGAAGGGGCTGCCGCGACAACTGAAGCAAATCGTTCGCAAGGTGAATCACCCCGGATTTGCCCTGAGGCTGAGCTTAGTGGAGCTTGAGGACATCAAGCGTTCCCTCGAGACCTCCGCGAATATTTTGTTTTTGGGATTGATTATCGGGAGTCTCATCATGAGCGCCTCGCTCATGATGACCATGAATCACGTAGGTCCCATCGTCGCCGGCATGCCCCTGTTCAGCGTGATCGGCTACAGCATGGCCGGCGCCCTCGGCCTCGTCGCCTTCTACAACTACATCCGGAAGTAGCGGCCGGGGGGGGCCGGAGGTACGCCGTACCGCATGCGGTACGGCGTACCTTTTGCTTGCCACCCCGCTTCATTAGCCACGATACTCCGGCGCTATGAAAGATCTTAATCTCGACCCCGTTCTTTTCCCCGCTCTGGATGCGCTTCAAATCACGACTCCTACCCAGGTCCAAAGAGATGTCATACCCGTCGCACTAGAGGGGATGGACCTCATTGCGGTAGCTCAGACCGGAAGCGGAAAGACGCTCGCATACCTTCTTCCGCTAATAACTCGCCTAAATGCAAACCCTCAAATGCGTGCTCTGATCCTCTCGCCCAGCCGCGAGACGGCAGAGCAGGTCCACCGCGTATTTCTCTCGCTAACTAAACAAATTTCGACGTGCCTTGCGGTCACCGGTTTACCGATGGCTCAGCAAGAGAAAGAGTTGCGGAAGTCTCCGCGGGTGATCGTCGCAACTCCCGGGCGATTGAATGACCACCTCAAAAACAACAAGCTCCTGCTCAAAGGCTTGGGAACCCTCGTAGTCGACGAGGCGGACCGAATGCTCGACACGGGATTCGAGGCGCAACTTCAGTTCATTCAAAGTACGCTTCGTGGAGAAAGGCAGACCCTCATGTTCGCAGCGAGTTTCGGAAAATGGGCCGAATCGCTCGCGAAACTTTTCACGAAGGCTGATGCGATCCAAATCCGTTCGGGCGCCGCGGGAGCGCCGGTCGAGTCGTTGAAGCAAACTGTTTACTTCATGACTGCTGGTCAAAAAGAAAATCGTCTGCTCGATGAACTTAAGAAGATGAGGGGCGGA
>SXSP01000269.1 GCA_005792225.1 Bdellovibrionales bacterium
CCAACGCTCTTGTCCCTGTCCAATACTCCCGGTGAAAACAAAGAAAATCCGATCTGCGTCGCCCGCGGATTTTCCGGGTATGATTTGAATCCCATTTTCGTGAGCCCACTCCCGGTTGCGGATGTCCCGGGCGATGCCACTCACGGAGACGAACATCTTTCTTTCATCCGGACTGAGCGACTGGACGAATTTCGAATCCAGGCGGGCAACTGCCATAATGTACGAGAGACTTGAATAAGCGCGCCGAAACAGGTCTTCGCGCTCTTCAGCGTGAGCGATTGGCCCTGAGGCGAGGGCGCAAATGACCAAACAGACCCGCAACGCGCGCGCCAGTGTCCATGTCTTAAACAGATTCGTCACGTGAGGAAGGCCTATTTGCCATCCCCGTCTCATCCGCACCATGACAACTAGCGCAAAGCAAAAGGTACGCCGTACCGCATGCGGTACGGCGTACCTCCTAATCCCTACTTGGATTTGCCTTGGGCGGCGACGGCGGCCATTTTGGCGTTAATTTCGTCTTGGTTGCCGAGGTAGTAGCGGCGGATGGGCTTGAGGTCGTCGGTGAGTTCGTAGACCAGAGGGACAGCTGTTGGAATGTTGAGTTCGACGATTTCGTTTTCGGGAATGTTCTCGAGATACTTCAGGAGAGCGCGGATTGAGTTACCGTGGGCCGCGATGAGAACGCTCTTTCCGGCTATGAGATCGGGAACGATCGCCTCTTTCCAGTAAGGAACGAATCGATCGACGGTGTTCTTCAGTGCTTCTGTCTGCGGAAGGTCCTTCGGATTGACGTTCTTGTAGCGCTCATCGAAGCGCGGGTGACGTTTGTCTTCAAGATCCAGCGCCGGTGGCGGGATGTCGTAGCTCCGGCGCCAGATGAGAACTTGCTCGTCACCGTGCTTCGCAGCGGTTTCGGCCTTGTTCAAACCTTGGAGGGCGCCGTAGTGACGCTCATTGAGGCGCCAGGACTTCATGACCGGAAGCCAGAGTTGATCGAGTCCGTCCATGACCGTGAAAAGCGTGCGAATCGCGCGCTTCAAAACGGAAGTGTGGGCGACATCGAAACGAAAGCCCGCCTCTTTGAGAAGGCGCGCGGCTTCGCGAGCTTCTTCGTAACCTTTTTCCGAGAGATCGACGTCGGTCCAACCGGTAAATCGATTTTCTTTATTCCACGTACTCTCACCGTGACGAAGAAGCACAAGTTTTTTCATTGAGGTCTCCCACCTTCCAGAAGTTTCGAAGGCTCTCAATCTGCCAAGACTGAAGGGAGATGTAAAGACGAAGCGATGCCCAAAGAATCCACCTTCGGGAAGTCATCCATGACAAGCATCGCCTCTATATCCGATGGTAAGGATTCAGAGGCGATGCACGTAGTCCAGATTCTGATGCGTCAAAACCAGGTTTGTTCAGCTTTCGTTAGTGGGTCTAGGTGAGCCGCTACCAGCGCCGGTTCCCGCGCCACCCTGACGGGGGCCGCGACCGCGCCGACGCTTACGTTTGCCACCACTCCCACTTCCGCTGCCGCCGCCGGGACCGCCGGGACCGCCCGCACCACTCGCGGATCTCTGGTCACCTTGCTTTTCAGCCTGCGGGTTCGCGGACTTAGCTTGCTGAGTGTCGGGGTTGCGTGGAGGACGCGGGGCCCGCGGCTCGCGGCGCGGGGGCGCCGGCCGTGCGTCTTCCTCGTCATCGGAGCGGGGGCTGTCGCTGACGCGAATGGCGTGTGCATCTTCGACACGGTCGTCTTTGATGGTCTTGTTTTTCGATTTGCGACCGCCGATCAAGCCCTGCTCTTTTTGAATTTGTTCGGTCATGTCGACGCTGATATCGCCGAAACATTTGAGCTGGCACGAAAGGCGGCGGTGATCGATGAAGTGGCCGGTGCCGATGAGCGAGAGCTCTTCGCTTCCCGGAGGCAGAACGTGATGCTCGCCATCGACGACGCGAACGCGGCATTCGGCGCACGAGGGAACACCCTTGCAGACCGATTTTATGTAGAGCCCGTGATCCTGGGCGACGTGCATAACGCTTTCACCCGGCTTGATCTCGAACTCGACGTTTTGGGGAACGAATTTAACTTTCATCTCTTTAACCGATCTTCAGCTTCGCGAACTTTTTCTTTCCGACTTTCACTACGATGCTCTCGCCCGAGTTGAAACCGAACTTCTGTTTCAATCCAGTGACTTTTGAGCCCGCGACTTCGACCGCATTTGATTGAAGGAGCCGCCTTGCCTCGGAGGTCGAGGGAACAAGATCGAGGTCCTTCAGCAGCGTGGGAACATCAACTTCGTCGGCAAACTTGGAAGCCGGCATCGAGAACTCGGGCATGTCGTCGGGTACACCTTTATTGACGAAGATGCGGTTGAATTCTTCTTCGGCGGCTTCTCCCGCACCGGCTCCGTGGAAGCGGTTCACGAGAATTTTTGCGAGATTCACTTTCACGTTTCGTGGATTGAGGCTGCCCGCCTTCATCTCGGACTGGAGCCGACTCAACTCCGCGGTCGAGACGTCGGTGAGGAGTTCGTAATAACGGATCATGAGTTCGTCAGAAACACGCATGGTTTTTCCGAACATATCGCGGGGAGAATCCTCAACCCCGA
>SXSP01000270.1 GCA_005792225.1 Bdellovibrionales bacterium
GAGCCCGATGTTCGCCGCATTTGCCATGAGCTTGAGTTCGGTTTCGGTCATCGCAAACGCGCTGAGGCTTCATCGATCAGCGAGCGAATGAATTCTTACCGAAACGTGAGCACGCACTCCGCGCGTTCAGAAGTGCCGCGACCGAGCTGATCTACGAAGACGAGATCGACATGTTCGACAGTCTTGAGATCCGCAGTTTGAGCGTTAGAAAAAACGATCGACGCGTTTCCGAAAACCGTTTCGCCGCCATCGATGACGAGGCCCCCGATAGAAGTCTCCGATTTGCGCGGCCAGTTTTCGAAGATCTCGATCGGCATCACGGCTTCGGCTTTGTTCGTGAGTACGGGAAGTGAGCCGATACGAAACTCCGAAAGCTGAACCGAGCGATCGATTCTCGCATAACCGCCACTGGCTCCCGCACACTCGACAGCCTGCAGATCCGAGAGGGTCTTTGTCTGAACGGGCGCCGCAAGCGCGATAGAGAGAACCAGTGCCGAGAAAATCATGAGTAAACCTCCAAAGTTTGAGCTAGAGGTAGTCGACAATCACTTGCTACGCAATGACGTCTTCATCAAAAAATGTGTACCGTTTGCTCGAAATCGACCCTTCGAGTTAAATCGTCGATTTGCGATGAATCTCGATGAGGCGCAACTTCTCAAAAGCTTGCGGGAGCTTCCGTAATCGCGACGCGCTTGGATAGGCGGGTCCACGGACTCCAGAAAAGAACGATGAAGGCCACCCACAAGACCGCGAGCAAGAACGCTGGCAAAAGGTTCAGAGCGCCGAGGCCGACCGATTCGATCAAAATGCCGCCGAGGCTGGGAACAAAGACTTGGCCGAGAAGGCCGATTGCGATTTGAAAACCGATCGCCGCCTCAGAAAGATGCGCAAGTCGCGCGGGCGTTTGCGACATCATCCCCGGATAAATCGGAGCGAGCGACAAACCGAGGACGACAAGTCCGCAGGCGGCCAGCGTCGGGCTCGGACTCAAGACAAAGAGCAGGCCGCCAACAAAACTTGTTGAGATGGCCGTGGTGAGGAGTAATCGGGGAGAAATTCGATCTGCGATACTTCCGAGAAGAAAACGCCCGAGCGTCAGTGAAGTCCAATAAAGAGTGACCGACCAACCCGCACTTGTCTCCGCCACGTCTCGATATTTGGTGAGAAGTGTATAGGACCATTGACCAATCGTGCTTTCGGCACCGACATACACAAAGAAAATGAACGCCTGTAACCAGACAACCGGGTGTTTCAGCGCCTGAGTGAGTGGAGCCGAGGGAGTTTGCGTGGAGCGCATCTCCTCACTCGTCTCTTCCCAAATTCTGCGAACGAGCGTGAATGTCATCGTGATCGGGATCAACGCTGCCGCGATGACGGCATAGGTCCATCTCCACGAGAATCCCTCCGCGAGAACGAACGCAGCGATTGCGGCGCCCGTCGTGGCTCCGACGGCCCAACAGGCATGGAGCCATGACATGTGCTTTGCGGAAAAGTGCCTGGACGCAAAGGCGTTCAATCCTGTGTCGATGGCTCCCGCACCGAGCCCCGCGAAAAAAGCACTCGCCACGTACCAGCCAAAGGAAGGAGCAAATCCAAAACCCGCGAGGCTCGCGACGACAACGGTGCAGCTCACCGTAAGAAGTCCGCCCACTCCGAGGCGGCGAATGAGAGAAACGATGGAAAAACTCGCCGCGAGATAACCCGACGTAAAACTGACCAGGATAAATCCCAAATTGCCGAGCGGCACGCCAAACTCTAGAGAAGCCGAGGGCCAAACAACTCCCGTAATGGCATCGGGAAGTCCGAGACTGATGAACCCCAGGAACGTGAAGAGCAGAAGAGCGAGTGAAGGTGCCATCCAAAACGTTTAAGTTTGAATGAAGCCTCGATCAATCAGAAACTTTGGCGCGTGCGATGATCTCTTGATCGCCCTCAAGAAGCCCGCTGATCAAGACGAATTCGTTCACCGGAACCGCGTACGGCTTTCCCGTGATCATGTCGTTCGGGATCGAAGAGCGAGGATTTTGATAAACCATGCGGCCGGCAGAAAAGAGTGTTGCAACCGTTTCGTCCCGCTGAACATACTGGCGGCGAATGAAGCCGCGGTAAAAATTGCCGCAAGAATCTTGGTAAAGATCCGAAATGATCACGTCATAAGCGGTATCGGCACGGCCACAGCGTGCTGGTACTCCCGCGCGAACCTTCGGAAGTCCAATTCGACAAGCATAGTCTTCAGCGGAGAGTTTCATATGGTCGTACCTGTTTGAGCGAAACAGGTGATAGAGCTTCCCCGTTTGCGCCGGGTGAGTCGGCATTAAATTCTGGTCGGCGCACCGAATTTGAACCGCCTCAATTTTCGAGAGATCCGTGGGCTCCGACGTATAGCCCGGAAGATCCCGCCACGAAGTGAGCGCATTCTGATTTGGAAGATCGAGCGTCTCCGCAGCGACCGCACCCAAGTGCGGAAGGACCAACACCATTGAAATAACCACGAATCCACGCTTCATTCCGCTGAGATTACCAGAAGGAGCGGGGGAGGTGGGCCTGTTAATATTCCAGCCACCAATTCTTACCAACCCAAACTGGTCCCTTTAATTGTTGTTGGCTCGGAGGCACTACCGGGGCTGTCCGCCTTCGTTTTAAGGGAAAGGACGGCCGGACGCGATCCGCCTGAAGCGTGGGCCGGTCACAACAACAATTAAAGGGGCCAGTTTACAGGAACCACAAGGCAGCCATCGCCACCACCGTCGGCGCCAGTGCAAACGCCGCCAGCCGAACTGGGCTGATACCCGATTCGCCGAAACTCTCTTGGAGGATTGAAAAGC
>SXSP01000271.1 GCA_005792225.1 Bdellovibrionales bacterium
ACGGTCTACACGCGAAGCTCTTCAAGAAACGTCACTATTTATAATGACGAGGCCATTTTGCACGAGAGCCTTAAAAAAGGCGGAGGTTTCGGCAACGATGCCTCAATGACGGCAGGAATGCCCGGAAAGATCGTGAAGGTCCTCGTCAATAAGGGCGACACGGTTAAAGCGAATCAACCGATCCTGATCATGGAAGCCATGAAGATGGAAAACGAGATGCGCGCCTCGGCCGACACGAAGATCAAAGACGTTCTCGTTAAAGCCGGTGATAGTGTTGAATCCGGCCAGACGCTGATCGCCTTTGAACCCCCGCCCAAAAAATAAGGATCCAAATGCGTATCCAGATGCGCCTGTTTGCGGCGAGCTTGTTGTGGCTAACCAGCTGTACTCACTCAATGCATGCGCTGGATACTCAAAAGCCAATCGTGACTAGCCAAAAGCTGTTTCGACCTGCCCTCCAGCAGGAGGGTGAGTACGTTGGCTACTTCGATGCGACTCGAAAGCTCGCAGAAGTTCCTGAAGCGGCTTCTCACGTTGGTTATTCACGATTGTTTTTCTGGAGCGGGATAGTCACAGCCGCTGCCGGCACCTATCTTATTGTGGATAGCCTTGCGAATTACGACCGTAAGTCCCAACTTCCACTGAGCCTCGGTTTATACTCAGGCGCGTTTGGTCTTGAGTATCTCAGCCGTATGCAACTCATTCGTGCCGCGGAGAAGCACAATGAGCGCGTCGGAAGGACGACCATGCGTCCGTTTTTCGCGCCTCTCGCCGGCGGTGCCGCTGGCGGTTTACAACTCACCTTTTAGTCTGAGGTGTTCACGATGACGACAAAGAAATCCAAGCTCCGTAAAGATCGCTTTGCGACTTCAAGCGGAATTGAAATCAAATCTTCTTATGACTCGAGCGACTGGAATCCCGCTGATCACCTCGATAAGGATCTCGGCCGAGCGGGCCAGTTTCCCTTTACCCGCGGAGTACAAGAGACGATGTACCGCGGTCGCTTTTGGACGATGCGCCAATATGCGGGATTTGGATCCGCCCGCGAGAGCAACGAGCGCTACAAGATGTTACTTGAGAAGGGACAAACTGGTCTCAGCGTCGCCTTCGATCTGCCGACCCAGATGGGATATGACTCGGATCACGTGATGTCATCCGGCGAAGTCGGAAAGGTCGGCGTCGCGATTTCCTCGATCGAAGATATGGAAATTCTCCTGAACGATCTGCCGCTCGAAAAAATTTCGACATCGATGACGATCAACTCGACAGCGGGAATCCTCCTTTCTCTCTACATCGCGGTTGCGAGAAAGCGCGGAATCAAGGCGGATCAACTGACCGGTACGATCCAGAACGATCTTCTAAAAGAGTACATCGCTCGGGGAACGTACATTTATCCCCCCAAACCTTCCATGCGGGTTATTACCGATATATTCGAGTACTGCTCAAAAGAGGTTCCGAACTGGAACACGATTTCCATTTCTGGCTACCACATTCGGGAAGCCGGAAGCACGGCGGCCCAAGAGATCGCGTTTACCCTCGCAAATGGAATTACTTACGTTCAAGCCGCGGTCGATAAGGGTTTGGACGTCGACACCTTTGCGGGCCGACTCAGCTTCTTCTTTAACGTCCACAACAACTTCTTTGAGGAAGTCGCGAAATTCCGTGCCGCTCGCCGAATGTGGGCTCGAATCATGAGAGACCGCTTCAAAGCCAAGGATGATAAGTCCTGGCGCTTGCGTTTTCATTCTCAAACGGCCGGCAGCACCCTCACAGCCCAGCAGCCCGAGAACAATATCGTTCGAGTTACGATGCAGGCTCTCGCCGCCGTCCTCGGTGGTACGCAGAGTCTCCATACGAACTCGATGGACGAAGCCCTCGGGCTTCCAACGGAGAAGGCCGCAACGATTGCGCTTAGAACTCAGCAGATTATCGCCAACGAATCGGGAGTTGCGGACGCGATTGATCCCATGGGCGGATCCTTCCTCGTGGAATCACTCACCGATCAGCTTGAGGCGGCGGCGACCGATTACATTCAGCGGATCGAGGGACTGGGCGGCGTCGTGAAATGCATCGAAACCGGCTGGATTCAACGCGAGATCCAGCAAGCCGCTTACACGTACCAGAAGGCCGTTGAATCCAAGGACGAGATCGTCGTCGGTGTGAACGACTTCGTGCAGGCTCAAAAGGAAAAGCCCGAGGTGCTTAAGATCACCGAAGCCGTTGCTCAAGAGCAGATTTCCCGCCTCAAGAAGTTTAAAGCGAGCCGTGATCAGCGGACCGTCGCCTCACATAAGGAGCGCGTTAGAAATGCCGCCGAAACTGGCGCAAACCTGATGCCCGTCTTCGTGGACGCGGTCGAAAACAAAGTGACGCTCGGTGAAATCGCCGATGAACTCAGATCCGTCTTCGGCCTATTTAAAGAGACGATCACAATTTGAGCGGATCTTCTTTATAGAGGCCACGCATAATCCATTGTTTTTGTTTTGGCTCGGTGTAGGAACATCCAAAACAATCCATGGAGGTCTCTTAAATGCGTGGTGCTTACGTTCGCGCGCTCACTTTATCCCTGGTTCCCGCTCTAGCTCTTGCTTTGGGCGCTTGCATTGAGCAGCCCAAAAAGGAGGAACCCAAGCCCGCGAAGACTTTTACGGGTACGTGGGAATCAGCGACGGTCGAGCGCAGTTCCATTTTCGAAACAGGTGAAAATTTCTACCGAACACTCTCGGTTGAAGAGTCGGGAACCGTTCGCCTGGAGTCATCAACTCCGTTCAATTCCAAACACTCTACGCCTTCACCAGAATTGAATGTTTATAATTACGGGCAGCTCCGGAAACTGAGCGATAAAAATGCGCAGGTCACTCTCTCTAACGATATTATCGAGCAGTCTCGCAAATCCGGCATGAGCGAAGCTGATATTCGCAGATCCATGGAGAATCCGCCGTCGATCACGTTGATCAACGAAGACATGATCATCTTCCGCGCGCAACCGGGATCAACCGGCGAAGTTTTTAAACGTCTGACTGACGACGTGGCAAAAACGAAAAAGGAAGAGTTCGTTCGCCTTTTGCAAGATCGCGCTTACTTTCATAGTCAGTTCATCGGCCGCTGGAACAATCGACGCCTCGATCTCGCGTCTCGCATTCAAGTCACTCGTGATACCAACGGCCGCGAGATCGATCGGATCGCGACTCCCGCGAGCGAAATTCCGGAGTCAGAAATTATCGATATCAACGGCCAACGGACCGAACGTCACAATGCAAAGTCCATTCGCTTTCTTGATGCGGAAGAAGTTCTGATTAACGAGGCGCTCGTCATGAAATACCTCGTTGCGTACCACCCGCCCGCGAAGGCGCTCGTCATTACCGTTCTTCAGAAGCTGGCAAATGGCGGTCAGTGGATGGTGCTCTCGGGAACGGTAGAAGACGATAATCAGTCGATCAATTTCACGGGACCAGAATTGAGAAGCGTGGAACGCGGACGAGAAACCCGCCAGCAAAGAACGGATCGCTACTACTGAGCGATTTAAAAAGGGACCTCCGAGAGGTCCCTTTTTTATTTAGCGCACGCGCTTGGAGGGCATGAGGTAATTTATGTAATTCGGACCTTGAGAAACATAGCCTTCGAAGCATGCCTGCTCGCCGTGGCGAAGAGTTCCGATGATCTCACTCGCGATGTCCATCGCTTCTAAGCTTGTTCCCTGCGAAACGATCTCGTAAGTCGAGAACGCGGGAAGCATCGGACCTGCGGGAACGTGAAGTTGATAGACCATGACCGCGAGCATTCCGCGTGACGATTCGATATTGACCCGACCGCAAAGAGTTGCTTTCTCCGCCGGGCTAGCAAACGCCGCAAGAGGGGCCGTTACAAGCGCGACAAGAGCGATCGCGAATTTCATTATATCTCCTTTGAAACGAATTGATTGAGATTGGCGGCACCTCAATATCGCCTTTTATCAGACCCCACCATCGGGAACTCATGAGCGGAAAAAAGGCCACCCTGATTGAAATTTCGACAGTGTCTCACGGGTGTCGCTCGCGTTAAGTCCAACGAGTTGAAAGCCGCCGTGGCACTGCCATTGCTCCCTCAGCGGCCATGATCAAAAAATCTCGTAAAATCACCCTTAAAAGCCTGAAAACACCCCTTCTTATCGGTACGGCTTTTGTCGCCGGTGCGGCCTGCACATATCTTTCGAGTGCGCAGCTAAAGTCGCTCCCCGCCCTCGCGACGAGTGAAGCAAAGGCCGCGGACGACGCTGCCGACGTGACTCTCGACGAAGCCCTCAGCGCCGCAGCGACCGAGTCCGAACTCGTGGAGTCTGATGGTCAAGTTGAGGTGAACGAATTCGCCCAAGACCAAGATGAAGAGTCTTCACAGAAGAGCGCGGCGAAACCAAATTCAGAAAACAAAATCGATTTAACTTACCTCACGACCTTTATTGCTGAGATGACAACGTTTCAGGGTAACTCGGTCGAGGCTGATGTCGTCGAGACGGCGAATCCGGAGTGGGAATTCGATCGCGGGTCCGTTCTCGCCGACTTTGAAGGTCGCATCGCGCCTGAATTCCGGGTGCCGGAGCTTCTCAAAGATCGCGTGGGCTTCTGGTTCGATGTCTACACAAAGTGGGACGACAATCAGCGAGTCATCCACCACTCCCGTTACCCTTGGATCGTATTTAAAGTTGTAAACGTGACTTCGATTATCCAGAACGACACTCCCCGCCGCCTCTGGATGCGTCGTGAAAAGGCCGACAAAGTCGTGAAGGCCGAAGCTGAAGGGATCCGCCAGGCTCTCCGCAGCCTCACGCGCAAACGGCCCGGCGCTCCCCTCTCTGAAACCGAAAAGATCGTAGCCGACGCGCTTCTCCCCTTGGGTGGAGATCTCCGCAAACAGGCTTCACGCGCTTTGGGCGAAGTCCGCATCCAAATGGGTCAGAAGAACTTCTTCCGCGGCGGACTTGAAGTGAGCCAAAGATACCTCTCGACGATGGAAGATATCTTCCGCCGAAACAAGCTTCCCATGGAGCTCACGCGAATTCCGCTGGTTGAGAGTAGCTTTAACAAGCATGCCACGAGCAAGGTCGGCGCCACGGGTATTTGGCAGTTCATGGGCAACACGGGCCGAAAGTTCATGGTCGTTAACGACGTCATTGATGAGCGTCGCTCCCCGTTTAAGGCCACGGAAGCCGCCGCACGTTTGCTGAAGGAAAATCATCTGATCCTCCGTCGTTCGTGGCCGCTTGCCGTGACGGCTTGGAACCACGGCCCCGGAGGGGTCAGGAAAGCCGCAAAGGCCTCCGGGTCGCATGATCTGGGAATCATCGTGAAGAAGTATCGTTCGCGCTCGTTCGACTTCGCCTCTTCAAATTTTTATTCGGAGTTCTTGGCGGCGCTTCATGCTGAACGCTATAGCGACATCGCATTCGCGCCGATCAAACGCGAAGCCCCCGTGGATCTTCAAGTCGTTCGTTTACACAAAGCGATCCGTGTAAAAGAACTGCTTCGTGTAACAGGTCTTTCACTCGACGAGTTTTTGTTGATCAATCCTGATCTTTCCGGAGTCGCGAAGCGAAATCTTCCGGTGCCGATCGGATTCCGCGTTCACGTGCCCTCGCAAGTCCGCTCAAGCCTCGACAAGCTCTTCGCTATCGGCGGAGAGACCAAGGCGAAGCGCGATACTTAACGAATCCAGTGCGTGATCACGTTGGTCACGTTCGGATCCACCAGGACAAGCGAGGCAAAGACCTTCGTTGTTCCTGAGGGTTGAATCGTGATCGTTCTAAATCCTTGCTGGACGTTCAGCACGAGGAAGCCACCGCCGGGCTCGCCGAAATCTTTTCCGGTGGGTTCGCCTCGTGAATTAAAGAAGATGATCTTTGAGTCCTTGCTCAGGCTTTTCTCCTCGAGAGCCACTCGGTAGGCCTGCGGTCCTTGCACGAAGCCGACGATAACGCCCGAACCCGGCAACGGATTAAACTTTGCCGAGTTCCGAATCTGATCCAGCCAAGCACTTTGAACCATCGGCACGTAAATCGATCGACGATCACGATCGAGCGTCAGGCGAGTGAGTTGGTAGCCGCGTCCCGCATCCACATCTAAAATCAAGGGTCCTTTACCAGCGGCGTACTTGAATTTCGTCTCGCCGGAACGATCTACCCAGACTTGGCGAGTGCGCGATGGATCCGTGATCGCGGCGGTGAGCGGCCAATCCGTTCTGAAGGCATCAAAGACGCGAATCTTTGCGGGTCGATCCGTCTGCGTTTCGAGATCGATTCGCGAGACCGTTCGTTCATCCGCCGGGAAGATCGATGCATCGGTCGTGTGGTTCGCAAAATGTGCTTGAACCGCGTGAGCTCCCGGGGCGACGGGGTAGAACGCATAGAGGCCGTTTGACGATGTCACCTTGAGGTTGAGATCGGGGAGCATGGCGGAGTTGAAGTAAATGGGTCTTACGCCTTCCTCAGACGTCATTAGGTCGACCGTAGCACCCGCAACCGGCGCTCCATTTTTCGTGACGCGACCCCAGATGATCGAGGCATTCTTCGCGTTTGATGATCGCGAAACCGAGATGAGTTCCGAAATCGTCTGACCCGGTTGATCGGGGAAGATATCGATTTCAGATTCGCTTCCGGCGCTCGCGAAGGCCATCGTTCCCCAATAACCCATGCGCGACGCTTTGACGACAACGCTTGAGCCCTCGAGGAGATTCGGCTCCTCAAATCGGCCGTTGGCTTTCGAGACGGTGTCAAACGGCAGATCTCTAAACAAGATGGATGTATCTTTCAGGCCTTCGCGGCGAGATGTCGGTGGGCCCGCTCGCTTCGCAAAAACTTGTCCAACGACGCCCTGGGGGACCGGCTTGATTTTAAGACCTACTGGATCAATGCGACGGGGAGGATGAGCTTGAGCAGGCAGCTGCGCGAGATCAAACAGTCCGCGGCCGAGAATATCTCCGTAGGTCGTTCTGAGCTCGGCCACGAGGACGCCTTCCGTGTCCTCTAAGAAGATCTCGTACCGTCCTTCTCGCAACCAGACTGCGCCGGCCTCCAGAACTTCACCGTCGCGTTCGCGGAAAATCACGACTCGATCTTGCGCGTTCGCAAGGGCGATTCCTCCTGAAAACTCGATGGGGCCCGAGACGAAAACCTGACGGAAGACGGGCCCATCTAAAGATTGCTCGCGAGGTCCGCGTTCATTTTCTTTTTCGTCGCTGGGAGTAAGGGTTCTTTCCTCTCGCTGGGGGGGAGGAGTCGCGTTCTTTGCGACGATCACTTGCGGCTTTCCGGGAGTAGAGGGTTTATCAGCTTGAGCGAGCGGCAAGAAGAGTGTGCCGAGAAGCTCCTCACGAGACATCTTGAGATCCGAGAGCGAGATCGTTTGCGTCGGATGATGGATCGCTTGGGATTTCGGTTCGGAATTCGCATCCGGAGCGGGTGTCGCGTGAGGTTTGGGCTCAGACGCCACCTGAATCGAGGCGCTCTGAAACTTATCCGCCATCTCTCTCAAGGCTTTCGTTGCGGCTTGAGCAAGCGCGCGCGTCTGTGCCGCTCGTGCGGCCTTTTCGTGGGCGATCAGAGCTTCTTCTCGACGATTTTCGTTTAGGATTCGTTCAGCGAGCAACTCGGATGGTGAACCCGCCGCGAGTTGCTGGGCACCGTTGCCCGATGAGATATCAAACTCAGGTGGCCCTTCCGCCTCCTGGATATTTGGCTCCATCCAGGTGTCTTCGAGCGCGGCGTAGGCCGGTGAGGAACGGTCGAGATTGATATCGAGACCCTCAGTAAAGACCCGCGCGCCTGAATTTTGATTATGAGCCGTCGAAGTCGCTTCGTTCGCGAGAAGGAGAAGGGAAGCGGAGGCAACGAAGAAAGCAAATAGCGGAGTGCTTAGCGCCATCAAGCGCTTAAGCCCCTTCCTGGAGCGCAGCTTTCTGTTTACGTTGCGATATGCGTACACGTGTTTTCCTAAGCGGCATCCTGCCACTTTCTAACAGTGTAATTAGAAGGGTCGAAAATCGTCAAACAGGTTGCGATCTTCGCGACGATCGGCCAACGCATCTTTGAAGTACTGGGCTAGTTGTTTGGAGAGTTTTACGTCTTCGCCCTGGACGATGTACTTGCCGGAATCCCGGGAGCGTCTCTCACGTACGCATTTGACCTCGACCCGGAAGGGACGGCTGGACCCAAGAATAACGACCTTGGCCTGAACACGCTCCGCCTTGTTGTCGGCGGCGTCGTAAAAGTTGGTCGGGGAAAAATAACCAGAGGTCATTTCGCGGCCATTGACGCTCTCGAAGATCACGCCATGGGGCATGGACGTCTTGATAATGGCTTTGAGTGAACCGTAAGGGACCATCAGGTCGTTGATCGCAACGGCCTTGGATGCGCAACCCGAATTAAGAAATGATAAACAAAAGTAGATGAGACAAAGTGCTAAGAGGCGCCGGGCCCGAATGAATTGAGAGGCCCGGCTTTCGAAGAAACATTCGCTGTTTCTTCCTGCAATCACTTCGGAACCTTTTCCCAATCTTTCAGGAACGCTTGGATACCTGCGTCCGTGAGCGGGTGATTCACAAGTTGTTTAAGAACCTTCAGCGGAGCGGTCATGATATCCGCCGCGACGAGCGCTGATTCAAGGATGTGGATCGGGTGGCGAACGCTCGCAACGAGGATTTCAGTTTTGAAGTCGTAGTTGTCGAACACTTGGCGGATTTGGCTGATCAAGCCCATACCTTCGCTCGAGATGTCGTCAAGACGGCCGACGAACGGAGAAACCATCGAAGCACCGGCTTTTGCAACGAGCAACGCTTGGAGCGGCGAGAAAACGAGAGTGACGTTTGTCTTGATACCTTCGGCGGAGAAACGGCGAACGGCGATCAGGCCTTCTTCGCACATCGGGATTTTCACGACGACGTTGTCGTGGAGTTTCGCGAGTTCCAAACCTTCTTTGTAGATACCATCGGCATTGAGGCTGATGACTTCGGCAGAGACGGGTCCTTTGACTTCACGGCAGATCTCGAGGATCACGTCGTTCATCTTCTTGCCAGTTTTCGCAACGAGAGTCGGGTTCGTCGTAACGCCGTCAACCCAGCCGCGCGCGTTGGCTTCGCGAATCTCGTTAATGTCCGCCGTGTCTATGAAGAACTTCATAGTTTACTCCTTCTGATTCCATTTTCTGAAGAGGGGACCGAGACTTCCCGCTTGAGCGAGAAGAATTGAAAACGGCATCGCGACCAAATCAATGGACGCTCATGCGGCAAGCCTCGGTGAATCCTTGGTGTATGGCGCGGAGGAACAAAAAGCAAGCTCGGAGGCAATGACCGGGGTCTAACCCAAGACATTATCCATTCGATAAAGCCCGGGTTTCTGCTCTTTGAGCCAACACGCGGCTTTGAGTGCTCCGCGCGCGAAGACGCGACGGTTCATCGCCGTGTGTTCAAGCGTGATCGTCTCCTCTTCACCCATCGCCCAAACTCGATGAACCCCGAAGATTCCGCCCCCGCGAATCGCAAGCGGCTCCGGAACATTCGGTCCAACAGCTTCTTTGAGTTTCTCTTGCAGAAAGATCGCCGTCCCGCTGGGTTTGTCTTTCTTGCGAATGTGGTGAAGTTCCTCGATTTGGAAGTCGAATCCTTCAAGCCTGGAGAGCTGACCTAACATTCGTGCGAGAACCGCAACTCCGAGACTCATGTTCGGCGCCCACAGAACAGGAATGACTGCCGCCGCCTTTTCGAGGGCCTTTTTTTGATCCAATGAGAGCCCCGTCACTCCGCTCACGAGCGGTTTTTTGTGGTTCGCGCACCACGCCGCTACATTCATTGTCAGTTCGGGCATCGAAAAATCGATGACGACATCGACGTTATCATCTCGAAGTGCCGAGATGTCGGTCGCGATCAGGACTCCGCCCGATGTAGACGACGTCGACGCGACCCCCTCGGTCACAATGAAATCGAACTCGTTCGCGATGGCGCGAATTTCTTGGCCCATTCGGCCCGAGATCCCGATGATCGCGAGGCGATTGTGTTTCACACGAGCTCCACGGCGCGCATCTTGTTTTTCAATTCGGCGGCATACGGCTCGGAAAGCTGTACGAGCGGCAGCCTGAGTTCCGGACTGTCGATGAGCCCCATTTGGTGAAGCGCCATCTTGATGGGAATCGGATTTGCCTCAACATAGAGGTAAGAATTCAAGTCGCGGTAGCGCTCGAATTCCATCTGCGGATTGCGATCTCCGCGGCGGGCACGGGCGCACCAATCGCTGAACTGTTTGGGTAAGATGTGGCTCGCAACCGAGATCACGCCCTGACCGCCGACGGAAGTCAGTTGCAAGAAGGTTCCGTCATCGCCACTTGTCACGAGAAACTCGGGCCCACACGCCTTCACGACGCCAGCGCCGAACTCGATGTCGCCAGTCGCTTCCTTAATACCGATAACATTGGGCAAGTGGCTGAGTTCCTCGATCGTCTCGAGTTCAAGCTTCGTGATCGTTCTTCCGGGAACATTGTAGAGAATGACGGGAAGCGAAGAACTTGCAGCGACTTTTTGATAGTGCTGGAACAATCCGCGCTGCGGAGGCTTGTTGTAGTAGGGAACCACGACGAGCGCGGCATCCGCGCCCCAACTCGCGGCGGCCTGGGTTGCGGAGATCGTGTCTGCCGTACTGTTCGTGCCGGTTCCCATCACGAGGGGGACTTGACCACCGGATTCAGACTTGATGAACGAAAACAATTTTTGTTTTTCTTCATCGGTCAGTGTCGGGCTTTCGCCGGTCGTTCCACTGACCACGAATCCATTGATTCCGCCGTCGAGTTGCGCGCGAACCAAACGTTTGAGTGAGTTCCAATCGATGTCACCGTTTTTGAACGGTGTTACGAGTGCCGTGAAAACACCTGAAAAGTCTTTCATCTCAAAAACTCCTCGCTCAACGCCAGATCGAACAAAAACTTCGCCGGGCCTTTCAATACCGCTCCCGACCAGTTTTGCCCATAACTGACTTCAAGAAGGCCGCCCGGCGTCGACAGTTTCGCGGTTCCACCTTCAGTCGCGTTCGCTCTTTTACGAATGCCGACGGCCGCCGCCGCCATGACGCCCGTGCCGCACGAGAGCGTGAAGTCTTCGACACCTCTCTCGAAAGTCACGGTCGAGAATCGATCGGCCCCTTCCATTTGGAGGAAGGTGACGTTCGTTCCTCGAGCACCGACTCCAGGATGAAATCGCAAGGCTTTGATTTCGTCTCGCGCATCGGCGGCCAAACGGATATCCGGAACTTCGAAAACAGCGTGAGGCACGCCCGTGTTGACGAATGTGGCTTTCTTGCGAGTTCCGTGAAGATCGAACTCAAGCTCCTCGAATTGGATTTTGAGGTAACGAATATCCGCCGCGATGTCAGAGCCATCCACGCGGGTCTGTACTCTTCCCGCGGCGGTGTCGAACGTCACTTTGCTCAATCCCAACTTGAGCTGCGCCCAGCGACCCATGCAACGACTCGCGTTGCCGCACATCTCGGCGTGTGATCCGTCGTTATTGTAGAAGTCCCAACGAAGCTCCGCTCCATCTCGCCCGTTTTCCACGAAGACGAGACCATCGGCGCCAACGCCGAAGTGCCGGTCGCAAACTCTCTTCGCGAGGCTCTCTCGAGACGCCGGAAGCGAAATTTCCGCTCGCGCATCAACGAAGAGAAAGTCATTACCGGTTCCAACAATCTTGCTGAATGTGATCGACATGAATCACGCTCCCTTAAAATTTCGAGCGCGGGGTCGGCGCCGGAGTCGGCGTAGGTACGGCATCGGGACTCGGCACATTCGGAAACGCGAACTCATCGCTGGTTCTCTTGAACGTTGGCTGGCCACGTCCGAGTTCAGCCGGCGTGAGCGGAGGCTGCGGGCGACCCCGCACACCGCAGCCGGTGAGGGCCCAAAAAATAGAGCAGAAAATGGTGCTCGCCATGAGCAACCGACCAGTTTTGGGCATCTTGAAGCTCCCGATTATGACTTCTCGTCAGGGCTTTGATTCAAACCACTGTCTTTGAGATACGAGTCGACGGCTTCTTTTCCCTTACACAAGTTCACATCCAAAGAGTAGCTCTTCCTCTTGCGGGGCGTGAGATTCTGGCACGCTTGAGAATACTTCACCGCTGCCATTCGATCGGGAGCTCCAGACAGTTTCGAGATCTCCCATTTCCAGAAATGAACTTCAGGATAATCAGGCGCGGAAGCTTCCCAAGTTGTCATGACCGACTTCGCTTTTTTCAAATCGTTCTTCGGTTTCGGCGCCCGCAAAAGAGCCTGGACGTGCAAGCCCTGACGAAGACTTTTCACGAGCGCATCGGTCTCGTCTTGGCTTGCGGTCTCGTCGATCGAAAGACGCGCGAGGATGCTTTCGTAATTTCGAGAGCACGCGAGCGTCTGCAAACTGAGCAGCTTCACCTCGGGCGAATGGGGATCGATGGCCTCCGCAGCCTTCACTTGGGTGTCAGCCTTCTCGCATTCGGCGAGGGCGAGATGCGCCCGAGCGATCGCCTTCAGAATGCTGACGTTCCCGTCTTCCAGCCGCAGGGCCTCTTGAAAATGCTCGATCGCCTCTCGCGGGCGAGCTTCGGCAGCGGCTTCGCCGACGGAGAACGCGCTCTGCGCTTTCTCCGAGTAGAAGACCGAACTGAGTTCACCCAGAGCCTTCACGAGTTCTTTGTGGGCTTGGCTCCCTCGGGTTTCTCGCTGGATTCCGCGAAGAAGGATTTGGCTCGCTTGCAGGCGATCGCGCTGGAGAGTGAGGTTCTGCGCCTTCAAGATGAGATCTTGATAGGTCTCCAATCCGGTGGGCTTCGGGGCGGGCGTAGCCTTTGGAGCGCCTTGAGCGGGCGTCAAAAAAAAGAAAGCGGTGACGAGCACCGCTTTCGAAATGAAACGCGAGCGAATCCGAAGATCAGCGCGGCGCGAACTGGAATGAAGTGAGTTCTTGAGTGATTTGTCCAAGTTGTGATTCCGCAATGGCTTTGATCTGTCCCGTCATAGGAACTTCTTTGGGATTGATCCAAGCTTGAGAGATTTTCCCGTCATCTTTGTTTTTGATCTTTGCATAGATGCACTTGAAAGTACCAGCGGCAACTGTGACGCTGTCTTCTTTCATTTCGACGACCTCAACGTTCGACTCAGGAACTTTTTGTTCTTGGCCGTTCACCAAGAGCTTTTCGATTTGGCCGGTTGTCTTGTTGAGCAAGATTTCCATTTTTTGCTCACCCGCCATTGAGAGCTTCATATCCTGCTGGAGCCAGTAACCTGTGCCGGTGTCTTCGCGCACGAAGTTATCCGAAGTTCCGTTTAAGAGAACGTTCGAGATCTTGTACGACGATTTGTCATTTACGCGCCAGTCGAGACCAGCGTAAGAAGCTTGAACGATCGTTGCGTTCTGGAGCGCCTTTACGTACTCCATAACCTGTTCGTTCGCGCGAGCGGGAGAAGCCACGACAATGGCCGTGAGAGCTGCTGCGATCAATCCGTAAACCTTAGACATGTGTCCTCCTTGATGGTTTTCTGCTGCTCATCATCCCATCAAAGGTCTTGGAGTCAATACTCAAAAGAGGGCGCGAAACGACACCCGACACAAACCTTTCTTATTTGTCGAATTTAATTAAAGAACATCGAAACCGCCCCGAAGAATCGAGGCGGCGCGCGATGTTGAGATTTACTTTTCCTGATAGGAATTGATGAGGACGGGGCGGGGCTTCGAGCCATTCGCGGGTCCCACGACACCTTCACGCTCGAAAATTTCGATCATGCGCGCGGCGCGCGGATATCCGAGTTTAAATTTTCGCTGAAGGAGAGAAGCACTCACTTCCTTCATCGACGAGACGTGCGCGAGAATTTCATCGTAGCGATCATCGTATTCTCCATCGCCGTCGCCCTCTCCGAAACCGTCTCCGCCCTCACCCTCGCCGCTGAGATCGAAGCCACCCCCCGATCCTTCAAGAGCGCGCATCGCGAGCGTATCGTACTGCGGTTCACCTTGCTCACCCCAGAACTTCATGACGGCCGCGATCTCTTGCTCCGTCACCCACGGGGCGTGATGGCGCTGAGGTTTCGAGACGCCCGGCGCGAGATACAAATTGTCTCCGTTAGGTAGGAGTCTCTCCGCGCCGCCTTCATCCAAGATAATCCGTGAGTCCATTTTGCTTGCGACTTTAAAGCTCACCCGGCCCGGAATGTTGGTCTTGATCAAACCAGTGACGACGTCCTTACGCGGGCTCTGCATCGCGAGAACCAGGTGAATGCCGCACGCACGCGCCATTTGCGCGAGTCGAACCACAAGGTTTTCCACAGTCGCTTTGTCGACGGCCATCAAGTCCCCAAACTCTTCCACGACGATCACGATGTAGGGTTGGGGAGTGTAGTAGTACTGCTGAAGCTTTCTTGCGTCCTGTTCCCACTCGGTGTTGATCTGCTCGTGTTGCTCGACTTGTTCTTTCGTCAACTTGCCGACGATCTCGTTGAAACTTTCGAGTCCACGCGCGCCGAACTTCGACATCGAGTTATAGCGCTTATCCATTTCACGAATCGCCCACTTCAAAGCCGAGACCGCCTTTTTCGGCTCGCGGATCGGGGGCATCAACAAGTGAGGAATATCATTGAATGACGCTAAATCGACCTGTTTCGGATCGATCAGAATTAAGCGCAAGCTCTTCGGAGAGTGCTTGAAGAGAAGGCCCGTGATCGCAGAAACGACGAAAACTGATTTACCTGAACCCGTCGTGCCCGCAACCATCAAGTGCGGCATCTTTCTTAAGTCGACGACCTTGGGATCACCGTCAGCCTGGCGACCTAAGCAGAGGGGGAGCTTCATGCCGTCGGACCAGAATGTATCATTCGCGAGAATATCTTTAAGATACACAGTTTCACGTTGAGAGTTCGACGTTTCGATCCCGACAACGTCGCGACCCGGAATCGGCGCGATAATCCGTACCGATTCACTCGAGAGCGCGAGCGACAAGTCGTCAGCGAGTTCGGTGATCTTCGAAATCTTGACGTCCGCATTGGGTTTGAACTCGTACATAGTGACCAAAGGTCCCGGCTTCGCGTGAACCACTTCGCCTTTGACGGCGAACTGATTCAGCTTATCAACGAGCGTCGTGGCTTTCATGTTGATCTCGCGCTCTGTTACCCGCGCGCGCGTGGCTGGTGGATCCTCGAGCATCTGAATATCCGGGAGCTTCCAGTTTTCAACCCGGCGCTCGATCTTCGCATTCATTTTGACTTTGCGACGAGCGACTTCGCCATCGAGTTTCAGCTGACGCTGAACGGGGGCCGCAATTTCTTCATGGCCCTCTTCGTTGTCGTTCTCTTCGGCTTCTTCGCCATCGTCTTCAGCATCGGCCGCGGCTTTCGCCGACACTTTCGGCTCCGCTGCGGGCTTTTCTTTTTTGTCTTTTCCGAGCGACAGACTGAGGAGGCTCTTCTTCGGTTTCTCTTC
>SXSP01000272.1 GCA_005792225.1 Bdellovibrionales bacterium
CAACGCTCGCGATCCCTTCGATCACCTCTCCGTCGCCGGGAATGATGTCACCGGCCTCGCAGATTACGAGATCACCGAGTTTGAGATCCGTGGCATTGATCTTCTCTTCCGCGTTTGCGTTCTTCCTTCGCGCGACCGTGGTCGTACGGGATTTCCGAAGGCTCTCGGCTTGGGCTTTCCCTCGGCCTTCCGCCAGGGACTCGGCAAAGTTTGCAAACAAGACCGTGAACCAAAGCCAGAGAGCAATCTGCAGATCAAATCCGACCGCACGCCCGGATGCAAGTGCTCGGAAGACGTAACCCGTCGTCATGACCGCCCCAACTAAGGTGACGAACATCACGGGATTTCGCATCTGGATTCGCGGATCGAGTTTCCGGACGGAATCACGGAGAGCTAAAACAATATTTGTTGACGAGGGTTTCATAAATCATCCTTTAAAACGTCTGATCGCGCAGCATGAGCAGGTGCTCAACAATTGGTCCAAGCGCGAGCGCCGGAAAAAACGTTAGTCCACCGACAATCAGAATCACGGCAATGAGGAGCCCACCGAAAAGTGGAGTATCCACCTCAAAAGTCCCCGGAGAGGGAGGTGAAATTTTCTTTGCCGCGAAGCTACCCGCAACCGCGAGCACGGGAAGAATCACCGCGAAGCGGCCCACGAACATCGCGATCGCGAGCATTACGTTGTAATAGGGTGTGTTGGCGTTAAGGCCAGCAAAGGCCGAACCGTTGTTTGCCGCGGCCGATGTGAAGGCGTAGAGGATCTCCGAAAATCCATGCGGCCCCGCACTCGAAACACTCGCGAGCGCCGTCGGTAACACGACCGAGAGCCCCGTTCCGAGCAGAATCATCGTCGAAGGAGCCAAAATCGCGAGGATGACCATGGTGACTTCCCTCGCCTCGATTTTTTTTCCGAGGTACTCGGGCGAACGGCCGACCATGAGGCCCGCGAGAAAAACCGTCAAGATCACAAAGAGCATCATTCCGTAGAGTCCCGCGCCGACGCCTCCGAAAATAACTTCGCCGACTTGCATGTTCAACATCGCAAGCCCTCCTGTGAGCGGCGAGAGACTCGAATGAAGCGTGTTGATCGCCCCACACGATGCCATGGTCGTGATCATCGCGAAGAGAACACTCGAGAAGGCCCCGAAGCGAGTTTCCTTACCCTCCATCAGGACGGGGTTATAGAGAAACTCCGATGCGAGTGCCAGAGCGAGAATGCCGACGAAGAGCGCGAACATCGTTCCGAAAATCACCCAGCCGTGTCGGCGGTTTTTCGCGATGGTGCCGAACGTAAACGTCAGCGCCGCGGGGATGAGGAATATCGAGAGCATCTGCACGAAGTTTGAGAGCGGCGTCGGATTTTCAAACGGATGCGCGCTGTTGGCGTTGAAAAAACCGCCCCCATTGGTCCCGAGCATTTTGATCGAGATTTGCGAAGCTGCGGGACCGAGAGGAAGAGTTTGCTTCGCCCCTTCTAAAGTCGTCGCAGCGGCGTAAGGTGAAAAGGTTTGAACGACGCCTTCGCCGACGAGAAAGAGCGCGTAAATGATGGAACCCGGAAGGAGAATGTAGATGGTCGCCCTCGTCAAATCGACCCAAAAATTTCCTAGACTCGAGGACGATTTTTGCGCGATTCCGCGAGCGAGCGCTACCGCAACCGCGATCCCAGTTGCGGCACTCACGAAATTTTGCGAGGTCAGCCCGAGCATCTGGGTGAGATAACTCATCGTCGTCTCACCGGCGTAACCTTGCCAGTTCGTATTCGTAACGAAACTCACGGCGGTATTGAGCGCCGAGTGCCACGAGACGCCGGCAACGCCTTGCGGATTGAGGGGAAGATGAGCCTGGAGCATCTGCAATCCAAAAACAAAGAGGATGCCGATCACGTTGAAGAAAATGAGTGAGGTGGCATACTCTTTCCAGTTCATTTCGGCTTTGGATGAGATCCCGCTCCCCGTGTAAACGACACGCTCGAGCCAACCGAGTGGCTTCGTGAAAATATGAGGTTGTCCCTCAAAAACTCGAGCCATGAAGCCGCCTAAGAGCGGCGTGAGCGCCACGAGCAAGATCGCCAGGGTCGCAAGTTGGATTACATCGGGCACCAACATAACACTCTCCAAAACTTGTTTAGAACTTTTCCGGATGCACGAGGGCATAAGCGAGATAACCGAGAATCGCGACTGCGATCACGCCGGCAAATACGAAGTCCACGTCGACTCCTTGTCTTTACGATCGAGGGGATGAACTTCCCCCAAGGTACGCCTCGAACCTTCGGCTGGAGAGTAAAAAGGCCGTAAAAACCGTGATTTTGACCCGTTTTTTACGCCTCTCGAGAGCCCAAAGCACGCTTGCGCTTTGGCCCAATTGGAGACGCTAGAATTGCTTGGAAATTAGAGATGAAGTTCGACCATGGGACCGCAAGGCGAAACGCCCGTGCGGATCCACGTTACGACGCACTCAATGAGTTTCATGCGGTCGACGGGTTTCGTGAAATGATCGCTGAATCCGGCTGCGAGACATCTCTCTCGTTCGGATTTCAGAGCGTGAGCCGTGAGGGCCACGATCGGCTTTTTCCATCCGCGACTACGGAGGTGGTTCGTAGCTTCGTACCCATCCATTCCGGGCATCTGAATGTCCATCAAGACGATATCGAAGGCACGACCATCCGCGAGACCCTTTTCGGCTTTATCGAGAGCCTCTTGACCGCCGCCCGCGATTTCCACTTGAGCTCCCGCCATTCGCAAGAATCTCGAGATCAAGACCTGATTGTCGACGGCGTCGTCGACCAAGAGAATGGCGCAATCGTGAAGCGCTCCGCGATCAGGCTCCTGCGGGGCGGAGACCGTCGTCTTGCGCGTAATCAGGCCCGCCGGCAAGCGAACGCTTCCCGCAGGAACGCACGCGATCTTGGCTTCGAAGATACTCCCCTCGCTCGAGGATTTAATGAGAGTGACGTCGCCACCCAAGGATTCCGCGAAACGCTTCGAGAGTGCGAGCCCAAGACCCGTTCCGCCGAAGCGCCTCGAGGTTGAGCTATCAGCCTGCGAGAAGGGTTGGAATAAACGCGCGCGACTTCCGGCCGGAATACCGAGCCCCGTGTCGTCCACTCGCAAGTAGAGTTTTCCGCGCTCCTCTTTGACCGACAATTTCACCGAGCCGCGCTCGGTGAACTTCACGGCGTTTGCGACCATGTTGACGAGAATTTGGCGCAGGCGCATTGGATCGGTCATGATGGCCGAGGGCACACCTTTGGAACCTTCAATTCGAATTTCGAACAGAAGCCCCTTCTCGCTCGCCTTCAATTCAAAGAGCGCGCACATTTCTTGGAGGAGCTGATGGAGATCCGTCTCGGAGGTGTCGAGCTCCATTTTTCCAGATTCGACTTTGGAGATGTCGAGAATCTCGTTGATCAAATGCAGGAGCTGCCGCCCGTTCCGGTGAATGGTCGCGGCACTCTGGAGACGATCCTCTTGTGGCTGCGCCGGATTCAGGAGAAGTTCCGAAAACCCGATGATTGCGGAAAGCGGCGTACGAATCTCGTGACTGACGTTCGCCAGAAATTGCGTCTTAGCTAAGTTGGCGCTCTCGGCTTCTTCCTTCGCGCGGCGTATCTCTCGCTCGGTGCGAATTCGATCGTCGATGTCGACGGCCGTTCCGATCCAAGCGATGACCTCGCCGCCGGAGCGACGCTCGGGCACCGCGCGAATCAAATGCCAATGAAAAACACCATCGTGTCTCTGCAATCGGCATTCGGTCTCGAAGGACGTTCCCGAGA
>SXSP01000273.1 GCA_005792225.1 Bdellovibrionales bacterium
CCCGTTCGAACCTCTCCCCTAATTCATCCGCTTCATCCTCCGAGAGATGCTCCCCGATCAGAGCGAATACGAATGTCTCCTCTTCGGCCACATGCGCTTCGATCTGACTCTGCAGGAGGGCGAGCGTCGTCGGCCAATCATGGTCCTGCGGACTCATCTCTTCCAGATCCTGCAGAATTTCCTCGGCCATGTGGTGCTCATCGGTTTTGATGTCGGCGAGCTCCTCCCGATTGGGAATTCCGTTTAAGATATCGTAGAAGACCGTTTCTTCGGCCCTGTTATGTGCCACGAGCGCGAGCTTCAGGTCATAGAAGGCCTCCGGCCAATTTTCACCGGCGATCAGCTCTTCCACTAAGTTCCGAACACCCGCGTGATCTTGCCTGAGAGTATCGAAGATGTTCATTTTTGGCTCCTCCTCTCAAATCTCGTCTTGAGAGTACGGCCAAGAAGCGAGCGTGACTTTGCGCGATTCTGTAATTGAAGTGATCATTGCTCCACGATCGCGTCGAGGCCGTCTTTGAGTTCGTCTTCGATGACCGTGTCTTCGCCGGGAACGCCGTCTTCCCAGCCCTCTTCGGCGAGATCGCGAGCTTCTTCCAAGGTTAAACCCGTGGCGACGACTTCTCGAACAACGCCCGCCGAGAAATCAGTATAGAACCGAATCACACGGAAATGATTTTCGGGATTTTGTGTGTGCATCATCTCGTGCCTCCCCTGTTTGGATCAGAGTTTAAAGGCACGAGAGCGGAAAAGGGTGAGGAAGGTTTGCTTTAATTATGTGGAAATAGGCCTGTGAGGGCGCTTCAGAGCAAATTGATTCCGAACGTCATCGCGAAGAGAAAGCCGTCATTATAACCTTCGCCGTTTTGTTTCGCGAGGTTCACGAGGCCGCGCATGTAGGACGCCTCAAGTCCGATGGGCATCAGGTCATCAAGCTTGACCGTTCCCCCGAGACCGATCTGCGCGAACGTATCGAACTTGTTCACATCGAGATCGGTTGTGCGGTAAACGCGGTTATCGATCTTCGACGTCGCTTCGCTGGTGATGAGATATGAGGGGACAATCCCCGATTTGACATAGAAGGTGTTGTTGGTATTACCCAAGAAATTGAGCTTAGCGAGAAGCGGGATGGAAACGTAGGTCAAAGTATATTTCACGTCGGACTGATCCCGAGTCAGTCGGCCGCCCCCTTGGTTGATCATGAGTCCCGTCTCAACGCTCCCGTAACCCGCACCGAATTCAAGGAGCGCTCCGCCGCTAAAGCCCGCGTCGGTCTCAAGGCCCGGGCCGCTTGATGAAGTCACCTTCATCGCCGTCACACCCACCGTCGGCTTCAATCTAAGAAGTCCCGTCTTCGCTCGCGGCATGGATGTTGAGAGGGCCATCGACGTCTGCGATTTCTGGATAGACGCGGGTTGACGCTTAACGACCTTCTTTTTTTGCGGCGCCGCGTGGGCCATGGTGTTGAGACTAACTAAGAAGATAACGGCTAAGAGCAACTTCACGCGAACTCCCGAAAGATAAGGGTTTCCCGCGATGTTTATTTCCACCACAACATACAGTCAAGCTTGCAGCTCTTAAGCGTGTTTTCGGATGGTTTCGAGAAGCTCCACACGACCGGGCCAGGACGTGATGCGACCGATCTTGCGGCCGTTTTTAAAGAAAAAGAAGACGGGAATGCCAAAGAGTCCGAAACGCGTCGCGAGATCTCGGTGCTCGTAAGCGTTCGCGCTGTGAAATGCGACCGGTAGAGCTAAAAGCTCTTCAAGCATTTCTTTCATTTGCGTCTTGGCGACGATGCAATTGGGACAATCCTCTCCCCAAACGTAAACAATTTTAAGTTGGTCGTCTTGCTGTCGAGTCTGCTCGTCAAAATTAACGGAATCAAGCTCCGGCCCCCGAAAGAGAGCCGCGAGCTGAGGATCCGTGAGTGGACTCGGGGACTTCATGAAGCGCGACGACGGGGGCCCGCGAAGCGTGCGAAACGATTCTGGTGTTTATCCCAGTTGCTCCGATTTGCATTGCCATCGTTTTGCTTCTGATTTTGTTGCTGGGTCTGGCGCTCTTGATTTTGCGCCTTGCGCGCCTCGAGGAGTTTCCAGATCACGTTGGAACCCGTAGCCGTGAGAGGCGTGGGTTTTTGTTGAAGCTTCACGCCCAATTTCTGATTAGCACGCGTTTTTTGTTTCGCGGGTGAAGTCGACTTTTTTTGTTTGGTGCTTTGTGCTTTAACAGGCGTCTTCGGGGCCGTTTTCGAAACGAGTTTCAAGGCGGGCTTCTTCGTCGTTTTAGATTTCGCCGTCACTTTCGGGGTCGCTGTCTTCTTTGCTGCGCTCTTCGGTGCACTCTTTAAGGTGCGCTGAGGCGTTTTCTTAGTCTGAGTCGCTTTCGGCATGATTCCTCCTCTTGAACACAGAATCTCTTCTCAAGCATTTATCGGCTAAGGAGCCCGATAAGTTGAGGACTTCGGTCGAGGACCAGATTCCCAACTACGCGCTCACCGTCGCGAAATGGCTCAGAGTTCGACACGAATCCACGAATTTCCGGCGACAACGTCGCGCCGGTTTGTGAAGAGCTAGACATAACGTGATCGCCAATTGCGCGGATAAAATGAATCGTGGAATTCTCAGGTCCAGAAACGGATGTTTCTCAAAAGAACGAGGAGGTTCAATGGCTCTCTTGACTAACGCAGCAAAAGCATAC
>SXSP01000274.1 GCA_005792225.1 Bdellovibrionales bacterium
CGATGATTTGGTTTAAATCACCGTTCGGGAAAACCTCGGAGAACGCACGCTCGTTGATGCCCGAGACTTTTCCGCATTCGTTGCGCTTCAAGGGGAGCGCCGCGCGAAGATTCTTCGTGGGGGCCGTGAAGAACTTCATGGGGCTCACGGAAAGTTGGCGTCCATTTGGAAGATCAAGAAGAACGGTCGAACCGTGAGCCGCGGTCTCGATCATCGCGAGGGCCTTCTGAGCCTCGTCCGTGTTCGTCACGCAGATGCCGCTTTCGAAAAGATGACCGGGACGTGTTTTTCCTTCGGAAACGCCACCGGGGCAATACTCAGACTGCATCGCGATCGCCTCGCGAGCGCCGAGAACTGCGTCTTGCGCGATGTCGGGAATCACGCCGAAGCCATTTGTCTTACGCAGAGTCGCGAAGCGACCATTCGCAAGGAGTCCACGGAGAGCAGCCTCCGCACCGGTTTTCTGAGCCTTCTCGGCTGCGCCAGCAACGCCATTCATGTCGTAGGCGTTGTAGACGGTGAGGTAAACTTGAAGGCCCGCAACCATTTGCTTCAGCATTTCAAAATCCGCGCGGTTCAGTTTACGTTCAATGACTTGCCTTTGAGCGCAGCCGCTCCAATCAAAGCCGTCCGAGGTTCTTTCGATTTTGCAAGATTCAGCCGCTTCCAGAAGTGAGTCTTTAGCGAACGGCTCCGTGTTGATCGAGAGAGTGACTTCCTCACCCTTCAAGTCATTGAGCGTGCGACGGAGATCATCAAGACGAGCCGTCACGCGCGCGACGACTTCCTGAATATCACTTTCCGTCTGGAGATCCTGGGGACCTGAGAGGAGGAATTCCGTGTAAGCCGGAACGCCGAGGGCTTTGATGTCTTGGACCGTCTGTGCGTAACCAGCCTTCGAGCTTTCGTGACGAGCGACAAACGGAGCGATTCGCGTAACGACGCCTTTCAATTCCATCGTCGGCGCAAAGAGCGCTTTCACGAGGCGTGCGCGGGCGTTCTTGGAGTCATGCTTCAGGGCGCGCTCGGCAACCTCATAAGCGTACATGTACGACGTGGGCGTGATCAGGCGCTGAGCACCCAGGGAGAGTTGTTCGGCCTTTTCAGAGGGAGAAAGTGAAGCATTCGATTCGATCGACGAGATATTGAGGCCATCTGATGAAGAGGCCGAGTTTTTATCATCCGAGCACGCCGTGATCGAAAGTGCCGTGATGGTTCCGAGGGTCAAAAGCATCGCTTTTTTAAGTAACATAATCATTCTCCTTTAGGTTCTGACTTAAAAACAGGGGGTTAGTTGTCCCGGCATCACTGCCGTCTCGATGAAGGAGTTTTACGCCGACACGGCGCATCGCAATAGATTTAGTTTGTGAACTATGAACGTTAAAATTTACTCTCAGGTAAACGTTGCCGATTAGTTGGGGGAGAGGCGGCGATCATGATTTCTGTATTTGAATTCAAGAGTTACAAAGAGTTTCTGCGCGAGTGGATCCGCGGCCGACCCAAGAACGGACGGGGCGAGAGCCGGCGAATCGCCGCCCGCTTGGGTTTGAGCACTACGCTCATCAGCCAAGTTTTAAATGGCGATAAGCACTTCACGGCCGAGGCCGCGAGTGATCTTTGTGAATACTTGGGTTTGAGCGAAAAAGAGGCCGACCAGTTTCTCTTGCTCGTGGATCACGCTCGCGCGGGAAGCCACGGTTTGAGAAGCCGGCTCATGCGAAAAATCGAAAAGGCCCAGGCTGACGCCAAAAAACTCAGTGAACGCATGGAAGATGATCGCTCTCTGACCGACGCCGAAGCTGCCGTCTACTACTCACATTGGGTCTACACGGGAGTCACGCATCTCATCGCTTGCGAGCCGCGGCTCTCTTACGAACAGATGTCGGAGCGGCTTCAGCTTCCCATGCATATGATCACGAGGGTGATGAACTTTCTCTTAAATTCAGGATTAATCGTCAACCGCGGGGGCAGCCTCGAGATGGGCCTTAAGCACATCCACGTCGGTGCGGAATCACCCCTCGTGGCCAAACACCATTTGAACTGGCGGTTGCGCGCCTTTGATCGCATGCCGCACTCACGGGATAACGATTTGTTCCTGACGGCGCCGATGTCGCTTTCTCGTGAAGTGGCCGACCGCATCCGCGCCGATCTTCCCAGCTACATCGAAAAGATCGTGAAGTGGGTGGGACCATCGCCATCGGAAGTCGTCAGGTGCCTCAACATCGACTGGTTTGATTACGAGAAATCTTAAGGGTCAGAGAGAAGTTCTGATTGAATCTCGGCATACGAGCGTCCTTCGATGATCCGTTCGACAACGAGGAGCGCGCGCTGAAGTTTCTCGATGAAATGTCCACTCTCGTGATTGTCGATGACGAATCGCTGCGGATGCGAAGCCCAAACTTCCTTGATCTTCTCGTTGAGCTTTGATGCTTCCTCGAAACTTTCGTTTCTGAGTGGATTCGTCAGGTCGTAGTAGCTAACCGGAGCCGTATCAAGATGGATGACCCAATCGTAGCGGGCGACTTCCGCTTCGACCGTGGTCCCAACCGAAGAAAGAAATTCCGAGCCGGGGCCCGGCCCGGGCCAATAAGCAATACCGTCAAGAGATCCGCGGTCACAGATGAGAAGTTTGTCACGGTTCTCAGATGCCAAGAGGCTCTCGAGTTCCCGTTGCACGTAGAAGATCGCCCGCTGCTGGTGCTGCACGCCAATTGAAGTTTTCCGTCTGGGCCATCCGCCGCCGTAGATGATCGTCGCGGCTTCCGGAATGACGATGACCTGACCTGTAAACTCTTTTTGTATAGCCTGGGCGAGCGTGGTCTTGCCGCCGCTGGGTCCACCAGTAAGAACGAGTTTCATATCTGCCTTTCGGGTTCGAAAGATTTATCGCGAAAACTGCCCTAAAACGCAAGCTCCGCAAGCAGTGCTCCGTGATCCGAAAGTCGATCCCAGGGAGCCGCAGTAAAACAACGCGCCTCGATCGGTTTGAAGTCGCGGATGTAAATGCGATCGAGGGGCAGGAACGGGAACCAAGCTGGAAAAGATCGCGCGTGTTTTCCATGCAGCGCACGAAAAACCTCGCTCACGCCGAGTTCGGCCTCGAGAATTTCGGACGCGTTTTCGCGCCAATCGTTGAAGTCCCCCGCGATGATGAGGGGACTTCCATCGGGGACGTGTTCGTGAATGCGCTTCACGATGCGTTCGAGTTGCTGGATGCGACCCTTCTCAAAAAGATCGAGATGAACGCAGACAACGTGAACCTCCTTTTGCCCCGGGGCAATAGGTTCGATCGTCGCGTGGAGGAGCCCGCGTCGCTCGAAGCGGTTATTTGATATATCGATGTTCTCCCAAGCGAGCATTTGGTTGTGACTTAAAATGGCGTTTCCGTGGTGACCCTCGGAGTAAATGGCGTTTTTCCCGTAAGCGTGATGGGTCCAAATACTGTCGGCTAAATACTCAAGTTGCGGCTGCACGGGCCAGTCCGAGACGCGCTTGGAGTGTTTGACGTTTTCTCCAATGACTTCCTGGAGAAAAACGAGTTCGACTCCCGTCTATTGAA
>SXSP01000275.1 GCA_005792225.1 Bdellovibrionales bacterium
CTGAGTTTGGCCTAAGATTTGGGCTCCGGGCGCGATCTTCAGCTCGCGTGTGGCATGAACAAGATTCCCTTTGATCACGGCCGTATGTCCCAAGGCGAGCTCATTCGCCGAGACTTCGAGGTTCCCGTCGAAGGTGCCGGTGAGTTCGACGTCCTCCCCGCTGATCTTGGCGTCCCCACCAACTTGGCCTCCGATCTCGACGTCGCTTCCGTAGAGTTGAAGGGATCCCGCAATTCGTGTGTCTCGCGCGATGGTGACCGATCCCGCCGCAAGAACCACGTCATCTTCGATCCGTGATTCCGAGATGCGAATCTCGCCACCTGCCAAAATCACGTCTTGAAGGGTTGCCCGATCGATCGAGATTTCGCCTCCCATGAGCGTCGCGAGCCGAGCTTTCGGATCGCGGAGCTTAAGGTCACCTCCCGCCATGAAAACGTTACCCGTCGTCTCTCCCGTAAAGGCAATATCGCCTCCGGCGAGGACAACATCATCCGTCGAACTTAATGATGCATTGATGTTCGAGCCGGCGGCGAAAATGCTGTCGGTGAAAGGACCGTTCAGGTCGATATTGTCGCCCCTTCGGGTTTCGAGCCCGTGGGCGGATGGGAGAACTAAGAGCAATGATGCGAGAAACGAGAAGAGAGGGGCGAATGAAATCACGTGCGACCTCCAGGAAAAGCTTTCATTGCGAATCAAAATGCCACGTGCTGGTCGGGAAATGAATGAAGGAAGTGTTGTCTTTGGTACCAATTTCGAATGCATTTTGATCCCCTCCGATTGACCGTGGTCTGAGAGCATGGTCAAAGCTTGCGATGGCAAAACTCAAAATTAAGCTCACCCGTAATCTTCGTCGTTCAATCATGCGCGGGCATCCCTGGGTTTACAGGGAAGCGATCACGCCGCCGCCCGGTCGGGTTGAACGTGCGCAACTCTGTCAAGTGACGGAAGCGAAGGGTGACTTAGGTTGGGCCATCTACGACCCGCACGGCCCTCTCTCGCTCCGAATTCTGAGCACCGAAAAAACTCCACCGACGCCGGCGTTTTTTGAGAAGCGATTCGCCCGCGCCCTCGAGCTCAGAAAGAGCGTTCGCTCAAATGAGACCAACTCATTTCGGTTGTTCAACGGTGAAGGAGACTTGCTTCCCGGTCTCGTCTGCGATGTTTACGACCGCATTGCCGTCGTTCAATTCGATGGCCAAGGGCCCGGTGAATTCTGGGACCGCGAGCATGTCGCGAAGTGGCTCCTCGCAAATCTCGGATGCGAAACGGTCATCGAAAAAAATCGCAGAAATTCTGAGCGCGCGACCGAACTCATCAGCGGCAAAGCGTCTGCGACCGAAGTCGTCATCAAAGAAAACGGAGTTCTCTTCAAGGTCAATCTCGAGAAGGGTCAGAAGACCGGGTTTTTTCTCGATCAACGGGACAACCGTCAGTACGTGAGACAATCCAGCGGCGGAAAATCCGTCTTGAACCTTTTCAGTTATTCCGGTGGTTTCTCCGTCTACGCCGGTCTCGGTGGTGCCAAGAAAGTGGCGAGCCTCGACGTTTCGCAAGGAGCGATCGCGCTCGCGGAGGAAAATTGGGCTCTCAATGGACTTGAGCCCGCCAAGCATGAGGGTCTTTGCGTTGATGTTTTCGAATACTTAAATGGTGAGGCGGAAAAATGGGACCACATCATCGTGGATCCGCCTTCCATGAGTCACTCCGAGAATCAACGGGAGACGGCGAAGGCAAAATACGTCGAGGTATTCGCCGCCGCCGCCAAACGTGTCAATGGGCGCGGGGAGCTCTCCGTGAGCTCGTGTTCGAGCCACATCACGTTTGATGACTTCTTCGAGATCATCGACGAGTCGCTGTCGCTCGCGCGGAGAACGGGCCAAATCTTGCGCGTCTCTGGCCAAGGCCCCGATCATCCGTTTCCACACGCGGGGCACGAACTTCGCTACCTGAAGTTCGTCCACATCGCTCTGGATTAGAACTGCCTCTTGACGTAATTTTTGATGAGTTCGGCGTTGTTCTTAAAGCCGAGCTTTTTGAGCAGTCTGGCTCTGTAAGTAAAAACTGTTTTTACGCTGAGAGCGAGTTGTTCGGCGATGTCCGTGAGCGAGTTTCCTTCGACGAGGAGTTCCCGCACCATTTCTTCACGCGCCGAGAGCGCCTCGCCTTTGAGTGATGGTGAGGAGCTCAAGGGCTGATCGACTTTTGAAGTGAAAAAACATTTTTCTCCCGCGAGCGCCGCGCGAATCGTCTGGATCAACCTCTCGGGCGCCATGTCCTTAACGACGTAACCATCGGCACCCAAACTGATGGCATTCGAGAGATAAGGGCCTTCGTTGTGCATGGTGAGAACAACGATGGGAAGCGGCGATTCGCCTTCGCGTAGCTCGCGGATGAGATCGAGGCCGGAACCGTCCGGGAGGGAGAGGTCAAGAAGAACGAGTGCGATTTTTTTATTCGTCGCGATCAGCTTTCGCGCTTCCGCGAGACTCGAAGCTTCAGCGACCACGCGGAGCTCCGCCGTATCGCCGATCAAACTCCTGATGCCTTGTCTCATGAGTGGATGGTCCTCGACGAGAAGGACTCCCGACTCACGCGCCATGACCGATCCTTTCCGGATTTTCGAGGGGCAGTCGGCATGAAATCACGGTGCCTCTCCCGGGAAGCGACTTGATTCGCAGCTTCCCTCCGATGAGTTTAGCCCGTTCCTCGATGCTCCTCAAGCCCAGCGAGTTCTTGGTCGAGGTCGCGATATCGAAGCCAACACCTTGATCCGAGATTGTGATGTTCATTTCGCTCCCGTCGCGCTCGAATCGCACTTCGGCCGATTCGCTCTTTGCATGCTTCTGAATGTTGTTGAGAGCTTCCTGGATGATTCTGAAAACGTGAATACGTTTATCCCTCGCGATTTCGTCGACACGCGCGCCAGCGCCAACAACGAGAGTGCAGCTGAGATCCGTGACTTCTTGAAGTTGCTGAAGCTTCCAGCGGAGGGCGTCCTCAAGACCTAAGTTTTCGACCAGGCTCGGATGGAGTTCGTGAGAAATACGGCGAACCACTTGATTCGTTTCTTCGATCATCTCGCGCGCTTCGCGAAGTTTTTCCGCCAAAGTTTCGGGTTCTTCGAGTTTGGCCCGAGCCAGATGAATTTTGATCGCGGTGAGAGTTTGGCCGAGATCATCATGAATCTCGCGCGAAATGCGCAGCCGCTCAGCTTCCGAGGCCTCATGCAATCTCTTGGAGAGAATTCGGTCGTAGCGAATGCGGAGCCTATAAACGAAGTGAACCGCGAAGATAAGAAGAAATAAGAACCCGAGCGTCACGCTGTAGGAAATGGCTCGCATGCGATTGATTTGCGCGAGGAAGGCTGCGCGCCCGGTCTTCAAGACGACGCGAAAGCTGGCCCGGCCGCCGATGCGGGCATCGGAGAGATTGGATTCGGCCGTGATCCATTCGGCGGTTTCACTCGTGGGCGGAGGATTGTACTCGACTCCGCCGCGACGAAACTCAACCACGTTTCTACTGAGGTCGTCATAAATCGAAATCGATATGGGAGGCAGGTTCAGCTTCTCGAAGCCGCTAAAGATGATGGCCATCTCGCGCTCGATATAAAGTCCGCTCGCGTAATTCGTGATCGTGCCGAGCAGCCGGCCATCCGGTCGATAAATCGGACTCGTAAAAGATTGGGTGGGGCCTTCGCCGAAAATCGAGTTTGCGTCGTTAACGAATTCCATTCGGCTCACGCGCGTTTTCGGTGCATTCGGATTCGTTTTCCACTCTGTGGCCGTAATTCTCGGTAAGGCGGCCCACTTTTTCGGATCGATCTCGCCTTGGAGGAGGGCGCTCGAAATCAACTTTCCATCGAGATCCGCGAGGACCGAGCCCCGATAAACCTTATAGATTTTTAAAAGACGAAGTAAGACTTCGTGGGCCTCATCCGCCTCGGTTCTCGGGTTGAGGAGGGCACGCTCGAGCGCGCGGTTGAGGGCGAAAGCTTGGGAATCAGCAAAACGCTCAAAGAGCTGTGCCTCAAGGGCCGCAGCCACTCGCTGGGCATGGATGGCTAATTCTTGCTCGCGTGCCGAACGCAGGCGCTCGAAGACCATATGAAGTGAGGCGAGAACAAACGCCACGAGTGTCAACGCCAAGAGACTTGCCGCGATCAAGAGGTAACGTTTCAGGAGGGGAGAAGTAGGCTGCTTCATAAACCGGTTTGGTCGACCTCGCCAAAGGACCTAGACCTTGACCTAGATCCTGCTAAGAAACATTTGTAGGAAAAAGACTACGCACGCTAGTATTTGGCTATTGCAGTTCCATTAAACCTTAGCCCAGGTGATTTATGAAGCTTACGAAGCATCTTGTTTTTGCAGCAGCAGCGATCTTGTCGACATCGTACGCAACAGCTCAGACGACTGGTCAAACGTCGGGCGAGCCCGTGAAAATTCGCGGTTTCGTCGATGCTCAGTATAAGTGGCAAAAGTCCCAAGACAACACGACGGGCGCCGTCATCAACGACGGAGCTTTGTACTTCACCCACAAGACGGGTGATACGGAACTCTTCGTGGATCTGCCGTTTGCTTACTCGAACCAAGGCGTGACTTACGACGCTAACGGTGTCGCGCAAACGAACAACAGCTTCCTCGTGGGTGGAACCAAGCCGCAAGCCTTCATCTCTCACACGATGGGCTCGACGAAGCTTCAACTCGGTCAATTCGACACAATCTTCGGTCTCGAGCTCAACGACTCACCCGACATCGTCTTCTCGACTCAAGGTATCCTCTTCGCGAACATGATTCCGCTCACTCACACGGGCGCTGTTGTTTCTCACGCTTTCGGCCCCGTCACAGTCAAGGCCGTTGCAGCGAACTCGGTCACTGGTAAGGGCGATGCCGGAGCACAGTTGAAAGGCAAAGGCGAGTACGGCGCGACGGTTGGTTACACGGATCAGATGTTCCGTGCATCTGTCGGTTACCTCACTGGCCGCATCGTATCGACGAACGCAACACTCCAAGACAAGAGCCGCAACTTCACGGACCTCGTCGTCGGTGGAACTTTTGGCAGCTTCTTGATCGACGTTGAGTATGCGATGGAAAAGTTCGCCGATCGCGACCAAGGTACGGGCCTCGCGGTGATTCCCGTGTTCAACATCAACGAACAGTTCTCGGCGGCCGCTCGCTACGAAATGTTGAAAGACGTTTCCGTTGGCGGAAGCATCTTCGGAACAGCGACGCAAATCACGGCTGGCGTTCAGTACCTGATGAGCGAAGCTCTCCGTTTGAAAGTTGATTACTCGGTTCTCAACTTGAAGAGCCCCGATCGCGACGACGACAACTCGTTCGCATTCGCAGCCATCTATAAGTTCTAATTGTCTTAAAATCCGACACGGGGCCGCTCGCATCTCCAAGCGGGCGGTCTCTCATTTCCTGGACCTCTAGTCAGGTCTTCCTACAAGTTTCAAAATCATTCCAGTTTAGATTGCATTCGTTCTGACCAAAACTGGTTAAGAGCGTCAGAATTCTTTTAACCTTCTGTCAGAACTTTCCGACATAGCTCACGCAAGTTTAACGAATTCGCGAATTGCAAGGAGCTAAAGGAATGAAATTTACAGCAGGTTTACTTTCAACTTTGACGTTCGTTCTCGGGCAGTCGGCCCTCGCACAAGAGGCGGCGGCACCGAAAATCGATACCGGTGATACGGCGTGGGTTCTGATGTCAGCGGCACTCGTGCTCTTGATGACTCCCGGTCTCGCGTTCTTCTATGCGGGCATGACTCGCACGAAGAACGTTGTCTCGACGCTCTTCCAAAACTTCGCGGCGCTCGGTGTGATCGGCGTCCTCTGGGCCGTTTGCGGTTACTCTTTGGCTTTCGGTCCTTCGACAGGCGGCCTCATCGGTAACTTCGATTACTTCTTCTTGAATAATGTCGGCCAGACGCCGAACGCGGACTATGCGGCGACCATTCCGCATTCACTGTTCATGCTCTTTCAGTGCATGTTCGCCGTTATCACGCCGGTCCTCATTTCGGGTGCGATCGCCGAGCGCGTGAAGTTCAAAGGCTTCCTCGCGTTCATCGCTCTCTGGTCGCTCCTCGTTTACGTTCCCGCCGCACACTGGGTATGGGGCGTTGGCGGATTCGTTCGCAATCTTGGAAGTCTCGATTTCGCGGGTGGCATGGTCGTTCACATGACGGCTGGCTTCTCGGCGATCGTTGCGGTTCTTTTGTTGAAGAGCCGTCGCGATTTCAATCGCACCGAAGTGAAACCCTACGATACGGGCATGGTTCTCCTCGGAACCAGCCTCCTCTGGTTCGGTTGGTTCGGTTTTAACGCGGGATCGGCTCTCGGAGCGAACGGCCTCGCGGCTCACGCGTTCGGTACGACGTTCTTCTGCTCGGCGATGTGCATGGTGACGTGGATGGTGATGGATATCTTCCGCCGTGGAAAGGCGAGCGCGATGGGTGCTGCGGTTGGCGCGGTAGCCGGTCTCGTCGTGATCACGCCTGCAGCTGGATTCGTGACGTTTACGTCGGCTCTCATGATGGGCCTCATCGGCGGAGTCGTTTGTCACACGGCCGTTCACCTCGTGAAAAATCGCTTTAAGTTGGATGATTCGCTCGACGTCATCGGTTGCCACGGTGTTGGTGGAACTCTCGGAACATTCCTGACGGCTGTCTTCGCCACAAAAGCGGTGAACCCCGCCGGTGCGGATGGACTCATTAACGGCTCGACGGCGCTCTTCAATGCTCACATGCTCGGAACTCTCGCGGTTCTGGTTCTCGCGGTGGTGGGTACGGTCGTCGCTTACAAGATCGCCGATCTCGTGTTCGGGATGCGCGTGACTGACAAAGAAGAAATCGTTGGTCTTGATGTCACTCAACACGACGAGATGATCAACAGCAACTTCGAAGACGAACAGCCAGTCCGCAAAGCCGCTTGATTCGGATTTTGACATAGGGATTTCCATCGGAGGATTCGCAAATGACATCGGGCCACTCGAACAACGCGGAAAAGAACAACGGGCTCCTCGGCGCCGCCGCGAAGATGCGCGATTCACTCGCGGTCCTCAAGGAAATCAACTCGAAAGCGAACGTCATCGCGCTGAACGCCGCCATCGAAGGTGCGCGAACGCGCGGGCGTCTCGATAGCTTCTCGATTGTCGCGGAACAAATCGCGGGTCAGGCAGGTCGAAACAGCGAACTCAGCGAACAACTGGATCAGCTGGTTTCCAAACTGCAAAAAGTAGCGCTTCGTTCGACGGCCACTCGGTATTACGAACTCGCCGAAGACTTGATCGATAAAGTTGATCGCAATCTCTTCGAGCGTAATTGCGACGTGCAAGCATGGGCGCAGTTCGACGCGGTCGTCGCGTGCGCGAAATCGCTTAAGCAAATGACCGCCGATCAGGTCTTAGCTTTTGACAAGAACGATGAAGTCTTTCAGAAGGCTTGTAAGATTCTCGATCGGCTCGTGGCTACTTACTGCGTCTACTCTGATGTTTTCCTCTGTAATCCCCAAGGTGTGGTGATCGCGGCGGCAAAACGCGCCCAAATGATCGGGCAGAACCTCGGTCAGTCGGATTGGTTTCAAGCCGGAATCGCCGGCCAAGTTCACGTCGCCGACATGCAGTTTGATCCTGCCATCGGGCACACGGCGGTTTTCTACACGGCTCCCGTGACGGATGAGGCGGGGAGTGTGATCGGTGTTCTCTCGACGCGCTTCAACTGGAGTTTCGGTCAGGAGATGATCGATCACGCGGGCTACGACTCCGAGGTTCAAGCGTATTTTATCAATAAACAAGGAACCGTCATCGGTGCCACTGACTCCGTCGGTGTAATGACGGATCAACTGCACTGGCTCGATGCGGGTCGCCTCTCGATGAAGGGTGGATGCGGTTACACCGTTGAGACGGCGAGAAATGGCGCGCCGCTTGCGGTGGGCTTCGCCCGTACCAAGGGTTACAACGCCTACCGCGGTAAAGACTGGTCGGCGATCGTGACGGCGCGCCTCGGAAACATTCGCGCCGAGCACATGGCCCACGTCCTTAAAAAGCGCGAAGCGACGGCGAGCGTTCAGCCCTTCGCACAGCCCGAGGGACGTCAAAAAATCGAATCCGAGCAGGCGAACGATGAGCTTCAGGAAACGATGAAGCAAATCAACGATCTCGTCTCGCTCATCAACATGACAAACAACGAAACAAACATGCTCGCGATCAACGCCGCCATTCAGGCCGGGATCGCCGGAACGGAAGGGGAATCATTCGCGGTCATCGCGGCGGAAATCAGTCGCCTGGCCGAGAAATCCGTGCAGTTCGTCGAGAGCGTCAACAAAACGGCTAAGGAACTTCAGACCGCGGTCGAAGAAACCGTGGCCGCCCGCTTAAGCGATGCCGCGCGAGATACGATCGACAAGGTCGACCGCAACCTCTTTGAGCGCTACTGTGACGTTCAAGCCTGGACGACTTTCGAAAACATCGTAAACGCCACGATCAATGGCGATGCGAGTGGAGAAGTGAGCGAGTTCCTCGCGAAGCTCCACAAAATCTACGAAGTTTATCACGACATCTACCTTCTCGACGCCAAGGGGACGATCATCGCGACCGGCGTTCGTCGCGACCTGCGCGGTCAGAACCAGTCGAATCGTGCTTGGTTCCAGAGTGCGGCTGAAGGCAAAGTTCACGTTTCGGAAGTTTATCATTCGTCGTCATCAAACGGTCTCGCCATGGCTTTCAGCGCTCCCATTATCGGGCCTGACGGAACCGTGACGGGTGTGTTGACCACGCGCTTTGATTGGAAGTTTATCTACGGCATCCTTGATACCGTAATCGCCGACTCCAAGAGTAAGGTTTATCTCTTGAACGCTCAGTCCATCGTTCTCGGATCAACGGATCGTCAGGGTATTCTCGAGAAATCGTTCGCGCACCTCGAAGTCATGCGTCAGATCTCCAACAGCACTGCGGGTCAGGCGCTAGAAAAAGATAAGGAAGACGGGCTGACGTATTCGGTCGGTTACAGTCGCACGACGGGTTATAACTCGTACGCGGGCAAGGGTTGGAGCGTTATCATTCGACGCGAAGTCGAAGTTGAAGCGTCGACCGAAGTTGAACAGACCAAATCGATCGGTGCGGCGGCATCCGCAAAGAAGGCCGCGTAAATGTCGAGCAACGAGCTTTCAACAGATGGACTACCGGAATTCATCGAGGAAGTCAGCGAGCAGCTGAACTCCGCCGAAGGCCTGTTGCTGAACTGGGGAACCGACGGTGCCCCTCCAGACGCTATCGATCAAATCTTTCGCACCTTCCACAACGTCAAGGGAACATCCGGCATGTTCGGGCTCCGAGGCGTGGTGGAACTCTTCCATCAGGGTGAATCGCTGCTGAGTCTGATCCGCGAAAAACGCGTGTCTCCGACTCCCGATATGATCGATAGTCTCGTTAAGGTCATCGATGAATTTAAATCGATGACAAAGTACACGATTGAAAACCGAAAAGAGCCGGATGAAAAACCGTACGCGCTCCTCGGTGCCATCGTGGAAGGTCGCAAGGCCTTACTCGCCGCCGAGGCGGGACAAGCCTCTGGCGAAGCCCAGAGCGGCGAGCGCAAAAAAGAGAAAGCGGAAGAATCCATCCGCATCACAAGCCAAAACGCGACCGAACTGGTTGAGATCGTCAGCGACTTTATTCAGCTTCAGAATCGGCTCGATGCCGTCCTCGGGGCGGATGGATCTTCGACCTCATTGCGCAACGATATGGTTCGTTTCTCCTCGAGACTCCAGAAGTTCGTTCTCGATATTCGACTGGCGCCCGTTCAGCCGCTTCTTTCGGGTTTGCAGAGAGTGGCCAACCAGGCGACGAGGGATCTCGGACAAAAAGTACGCATGCAGATCACCGGCGGCGACACCCAACTCGATCGAAGGGTGCTCGATCTCTTGCGCGATCCTCTGATTCACATGGTGAGAAACGCGATCGATCATGGGATCGAAACGCCCGATACGCGTGCCGCCGCCAAAAAGCCGTCCGAGGGACTCATCGTCATCGAAGCGGCTCAGCAGTCGGGTCAGGTCATCCTCTCGAGGAGCGATGATGGAAAAGGAATCGACGCGGAAAAAGTCAAAGGGAAGGCCGTCGAAAAAGGTTTCATTACGAAAGCGCAAGCCGATGCGATGTCGACGAACGAAGCGGTGAAACTCATTTTCCTTCCCGGTTTCTCGACCGCGGCCAAGGTCACCGATCTCTCGGGCCGCGGCGTGGGCATGGACTCGGTGAAATCCTCGGTCGAAGGCATCGGCGGAAGCGTCGATATCGATTCCGAGCTCGGGCGCGGAACGAAGGTGACCCTCACTCTCCCGCTGACCCTCGCAATCGTGAAATCTCTCGCTTTCTTCGTCGGAAAACGCTTCTACGCGGTTCCGCAGATGAACGTCGAGGAGGTGATCACCGAGTCCATGGCGAACTCGCGTGACCAACTCGGGATCGTTGAAGGCGGTGGAAAAGTTCTCCACCTCCGTAAATCGGTGATTCCGGTCATCTCTCTTCAGAAAATTTTCAGCGAACCCGAACCCGCGACCGGCCAAGCCGTTTTCATTGTTGTTCGTCATCGGAACTCCCGGTTCGCACTTCAAGCCGACAGGATCAGCGGCCCGCGCGACTTCGTTTCGCAGCCTCTGCCTTCGGTCTTTTCGGCGATCGACTTTGTCAGTGGTGTGAACCAACTCAATTCGGGGGATTACATCGGGCTCCTCGATCTTCACGCACTCGGCGGCGCCGTTGAAGGTGTGGGCCTTCAACAAAAGCAATCGACCGGCGGCACCAGCGAAGAGCAGATGAATCAGTCCGACATCTTCCGCAGTCAACAAAAGCTCGTCTTCTTCAACTCCGGAAGACGGTTTGCGGTCGCGGTCCAGGCCATTCGCCAGGTGATTCAAGTTCCGGCGACCGCGCTCGACGTGATCGGGGAGCGGCCGTATCTCACCTATAACGGTAAAACGTATCCCATTCTCAGGCTCTGGCAGACCTTCAATAACAACGACGCGCTGGAAAAACGAGACGTCTACACTTGTCTCCTCGTTCAGCGCGAGGGCAAACACGCAGCCATTGTTTGTGACGCCTTCTTCGGAATCGACCGCCTGCCGCGCGAATTTGAAACCCTCGTTCGAGCGCACGGAATCCAGGGCTCGGTGAATTACAAAGACGAGACCTTCCTCGTCGTGAACGTTCATCACGTTTTCGGCATGGAATTCCCGAACGACTTCAAGTCGCGCGGAAATCTCAACAGTAAGTTCCACGTGCTCGTGGTGGAGGACGACTCGTTCTTCGCGACGAACCTCTCGGAGTTCCTCGAGCACGAGGGATTCACCGTCACCATCGCGAAAGACGGTCTCGAGGCGAAAGAGTATCTCGAGCACTCGCTCGATGAAAAGTCGGGCGCTCAACCCGTGGACTACGTGATCACCGACTACGAAATGCCGCGCATGACGGGTCTTGAGCTTCTCAGCTGGATGCGGAATAGATCCGAGTTCTTGAATCTTTCGGCTACGATGTGCACGGCCGTCGGCGACGATTCAACCAAAAAAGCCGCAATGAAGTTCGGCATCGACTACTTTAGCGGCAAGATGAAGTACGAAAACATTCTGCCTTACTTGAGAAAACGCGCCAACTCGAGCGCGATCGGGGTATCGACGGTGGAGCCGCTCGAAAACGCGGGCAATGTGATCGAAGACATCGGCGCTCAGGGGCGGGTTCTCACGTTCGCCGTGGGCGGTCGCGTGTTCGGGATCGAGATCAAATTCTTAAAAGAAATTTCTGCCGCATCTCCGGCGACGCCGGTGCCTTCACCGTATCGCTCGATCTCCCAGATGATTGGATTCAGGGGCCAGCCCATTCCGGTCATGGACCTTCGAGTTCTCTTAAAGGCACCCGCAAACTCGGTTCCCCAGCAGGTGGTCGCGCAAATCGGTGGGCAAGTCTGCGCTCTCTGGGTTGATAACGTTCTTCACGTGAAGCGCTTGCAGTCTCTCGACCGCTCAACGGGGGTGATCAAAGAGGTGGGTGAAGGTGCCCATCAAGCGCTCGTCGGAGATGTTCTGTGGGATCAAAACGGGGGACCAGTCTGCCTGATCGACGGTGTGAAAGTGGAAAGACTGCTTCATTACGTCAAAGAGAAGATCGGGTCGAGCACCGTTGCGGTGAAATCGCAGAGATCCGCTTAAGAGCGATTTCAGAAAATCTTTTCGCGGACCGTCCAGAAGTACTTTTGCTTCCTCGCGATGACGAACATCGGTGTGCGAAATTTCTCGCCGTTTGCGATGACGTCCTCAGGCGACTGAATTTCAATTTTTCTCTCGGGCACGCGGTTGTGCATCCGCGTGAAATTAAAGTAGAAAGCCCGTCGGCTCTCGGGAGAATTTAAATAAAAGTATTCTTTTAGTACGTTGGCATCGGCGTCGTAATACTGAATTTCGAGACGTTCGTTTCCCTTCTTGTCGCGGCTCTTTCCAAAAAGCATCGAATCGACGCGCATCACGTGCGCATCCTTGAGCGCCATCGCCTCTTTAAGCTTTTGGTCGTTGTCGACCAAGATGTTCTGGCACGAGCCGCAAATGCGGGCCGCGATGTCGTTTTCGAGACCGCACTTCTCGCAGCGCTTAAAGCGAAATCGAAAACCGCACTCGATGAGGCGTTTTGATCGTGGGTCCTCATAGGCACCTCGACATTTGCGACCGAAGTGCTCCTCGACGAATCCGTCGGGATTCACGATGCCCCAAAAGTTGTTGACCAATCCGCACGAGGGGCAGGTGACCTCGACGATGACGGATTCGTTTGACGGCTTGTCCTCGTCGATATCGGGTGAATAAAGATCGTGGGCTTGCCCGGTGTAATCGAGGATGAGGCAGTCCGTTTTGCCCGGACTCAAGCGCAAACCGCGACCCACGATCTGTTGGTAGAGACTCGCGGACTCGGTCGGTCTGAGGATCGCGATCACATCCACGTGAGGAGCGTCGAATCCGGTGGTGAGAACCGAAACGTTCACGAGAAACTTCAGATCGCGGCGTTTGAAGGCGTCGATGATGGCGTCACGCTCTTTGTCTTCGGTGTCGCCGACGACCATTGCGGAGATGCCCTTCGGTAGCGACTGCAAGATTTCTTTTGCGTGACTCACGGATGAGGTAAAAATCATGAC
>SXSP01000276.1 GCA_005792225.1 Bdellovibrionales bacterium
CCAAAACGAAAGCCAGCGGGATGCGCGAAAGTTTTCGTCCAAAACGAAAGCCAGCGGGGTGCACGAAAGTTTTCGTCCAAAACGAAAGCCAGCGGGGTGCACGAAAGTTTTCGTCCAAAACGAAAGCCAGCGGGGTGCATGAAAGTCTTCGTTCAAAACGAAAACCGCGGGATGCACGAAAGTCTTCGTTCAAAACGAAAACCGCGGGATGTGATCTTCCCCCCATGGAGTGGACACGTTTTTAGCTGAGGCAATCAGGAACTGGGAGGAAAACCGATGACCGCACGTACAAAGAAGAAATACTCTGAGGACTTTAAGGAACACGCCGTTCGTCTGGCGAATAGCCTCGGACTGGCGAGGGCATCTGAACAGCTTGGAGTGGCGAAAATGACGATCGAGTATTGGAAAGCAAAGCAAGCCAAAGGGAAGAAGCTCGCCGAAAATGAGAGAGTTGAATCGGAAAAGGAAGAACTGATCCGTTTACGTCGTGAGAATGCCGAGCAAAAAGATGTGATCCAAATCCTAAAGAAAGCTGCCGCGGTTTTCTCCAAAGACCACCTGAAGTAAAATACCGGTTGGTCAGAGAGCTCAACACTGCCGATGGTGTGGCGGTGAATTTATCTTGCGACACCTTGCAGATCAGCCGCAGCGGCTTCTATGCTTGGCTGAAGCGTCCGCCTTCGGCAAGAGCAGCAAAGAACAACTTGCTTCTCAAGGATATCGTGTCAATACACGAGGCAAGCGATCGTACGTACGGTTCTCCTCGAATTACCGCGGGGCTTCGAGCGCGTGGTCATACCGTAAACGAGAAGCGCGTAGCGAGACTCATGCGAGAAAATGCGATCGTTTCGGAAGTCGTGAAAAAGTTTAAAGTTCGTACTACCGACTGTGATCACTCTCAACCTGTTGCGCCAAGATTATTTAAAACCGAAGATGCAAAAACCGTCTTAGCCCCGAATCAAGTTTACGTCGGGGATATAACTTACATCAGAACTAACGAGGGTTTTTTGTTCCTTGCGGTCTTCATGGATATATTTACGAGGAAAATCGTAGGCCACGCGTCAGCCGACAATATGCGAACAGAAATCCTACTCGACTCTCTGTCGATGGCCCTTCAGCGTCAGGACGTTAACCGTGATCAACTCATTGCTCACTCAGATCGCGGCGCACAGTATGCTTCGGAGAAGTTCAGTAAGGAGCTCCACCGCCTTGGTATAATCGCGAGCATGTCGAGAAAAGGAAATTGCTGGGATAACGCTCACGTCGAGAGCTTCTTCCACAGTTTAAAAACAGAACTAGTCTACAGACGAAATTTTAAAACCCGAGAAGAAGCAAAGAATGCGATCTTTGATTGGATCGAGACTTGGTACAATCCAAGGAGAATCCACTCTTCGCTGAATTACATGGCTCCGAATGAGTACGAGGAGCTGTCCAAAGCAGCTTAATTGCTGTGTCCACCGAGTCGGGGGAAGATCAATGCACGAAAGTTTTCGTTCAAAAACGAAAGCCGCGCCTCCCCCCGACAGCACTCGTCCCCGATCCGACCCGGCGTAGAACCAGGATCCACCGGGCAAGGCACCTCGACCCTGTCCACGAACTATCCACTGTCCAGCCGAAAAACGCGACCTACGCCGTTGGCCGCATTCGGGAGCGATATATCGCAGCCGAGAACGCACAAATGTTGAATGGATTCACGGCATGAAAATCAGAGTGCAGCTCTTCCTTACGATGGCCTTTGCGAGTCTCGCGCACGCGGGACCGACCCAAGCCCTCCCGGAGTTCCCCTCTCGCCAAGGCGCCAAGACCCAGCCCAACGCTCAAGTTCATGGTTCAGCCGACACCATTGACCTATCCGCCCATCGTGGGGACAAGTCTTACTACCGCGAAAACACGATCTCCGCCTTCCGTTCGGCGCTGGCATCGAGTGCGAGCAGTATCGAATTCGACGTGCATCTGACGGCGGACGAGGTACCCGTCATCTATCATGACTATTCGTTGAACCCGAAAGACTTTGAGGGGCTCGAGAAACCGGTTCTGATCAAGGAACTCACCTTTAAACAACTCATGTCGTATCGTTACCGGACTGACAAGCCGCTGCTCGCGGGGGATGACCGAGTCGCGACGCTTGCGCAGTATCTGCAGGAGGCCGCGGCGAAGCCATCGGCTCAGAAGAAGATCTTGCACGTCGAGATCAAGAGCGAAGCAGCCGTTCTTCATGAATCGGCTCCGCCGGATAGATTGGTAATGAAGACGCTTGAGGCGCTCCAGGAGAATCCGGTTCTGAACAAGATCGTGGTTCGTTCTTTTAATTGGGATGTGATCGAGATTTTGAGAATGAACCGGCCGGAGATCGAACGGATTCTCCTCGTTGATCGCGGAGATTTAGCGAAAATCGATATCGAAGAAGCCGTGCGCCGCTATCAACCCTCGCAGGTTTCCCCGAACTTTCAGGATGTAACGAAAGAAATCGTGAACTCGTGGAAGGCGCATGGAATCGGCCTGAGTCCCTGGACGGTGAATGATCCAAAGGTCGCCCGAACGCTCATTGAAATGGGTGTTGTTGGATTCGCGACCGATCAGCCTCACTTAATGGCTTCTGAAATTTCGAGATCAAAGATCGGGTTCGGTCGTGCCGCTTGCTATGGAGCTTTCACAAAATGATTTTCGGTCGCGCATTTTTCACAACTGTTTTTGTCTCGATCCTTCTGGGAGCGCAGGCGTACGCGGCGCCGAACGCTTGCAATGCTGCATTTGCGGCTAGGAATAAGGCGGCTCTCGATCGTGCGCACATCAGTCGGGAGACGAACTTCGAGAGACTTAAAAACGAGGAGTTTGACGTTCTCGTCATCGGCGGCGGGAGCGCGGGGCTTGGTACGGCAGTCGATGCCGCAAGTCGCGGCTTGAAGGTGGCTTTGGTGGAAGCGAATGACTTCGCGGCGGAGACATCGAGTCGGTCGACGAAGTTGCTTCACGGCGGCGTTCGGTACCTTGAACAACTGGTTATGACTTTTTTGAAAACGCTCAAGTTCGATAAGGTCATGTACAATTTGATTCGCGATGCTCTCCACGAGCGCAATACGGCTTTGAAGCTGGCGCCGCATCTCACGCGACCGCTGCCGATTGTCACTCCTATCTACAAGGCGCACGAGGTTCCGTATTATTGGGCGGGCCTCAAGGCGTATGATGCTCTCGCGGGTCGTTCAAGTCGACTTCCTAGGAGCGGCTTTGTAGATGCGGCAACTTTGAAGCGGGACTTTCCGTTGATGAAGCAGCAAGGTTTAAAGGGCGGCGTCTTGTATTATGACGGGCAGTTCAATGACTCTCGCATGGCGGTCGCCCTCGCCATGACGGCGCAGGAAGCGGGCGTTGCGATCGTGAATCACGCGAGGGTTGTGGGTCTTACGAAATCGGGCGACAAGCTCAACGGCGCGAGTGTTCAGGATGGACTGAGTGGAGCCTCGGCGCAGGTGCGGGCGAAGGTCGTCATCAATGCGACGGGTCCGTTCAGCGATCGTATTCGCCGAATGGATGATCCAAATGTAAAGCCGATGATTGCGGCAGCGGCGAGAACCCACATTGTTCTCTCGAAGAAATTTGTTCCTCCCTCGACGGGGATGTTGATTCCGAAAACGGATGACGGTCGCGTGCTCTTCGTTCTCCCGTGGGAAGGTCACACGCTCGTGGGCACGACCGACGCACGTGCCGACGTTAAAGAAAACCCGAAAGCGACAGAGGCCGACATCGAGTACATCCTGGGCCAGGTCGCGAAATATTATGAAACAAAACCAACTCGCGAGGATGTTCTCTCGCATTGGGCGGGCATCCGACCTCTGGTTTCAGATCCGAAATCGGCCGATACCGCGAAGCTCGCCCGAGACCACGTGGTTCAGGTGAGTGAATCGAACCTTCTTACCGTCGCTGGTGGAAAGTGGACGACTTATAGGAAGATGGCCCTCGACGTCGTCGATCAAGCGATCCGCGTGGCGGGTCTAAAGCCCACGAAGCAAGAGAGCGGAACAGAGGATCTCGTGCTCATCGGTGGGCGCAACTACTCGCCCGATCTCGCTAAAAAACTTGAGGCGTCGACTGAAACCGACATTGCCGCCCACCTGGCCCACAATTATGGTGACCGCGCGACAGAAATACTTGAACTCGCGCGCACGGAAAATCTAGGAAAACGTCTCGCGGAAGCGCATCCGTTTTTAGAGGCGGAGGTTCTCTATGCAATTCGTGCCGAGGGTGCACGGACGACGGCCGACATTATTTCGCGCAGGATTCGTCTGACGTTCCTCGAACATGCGGCCACACGGCAGGCTTTAGACCGCGTGATCGATCTTGCGGGGAACGAGCTGAATTGGTCATCCGAGCGCAGAGCGACGGAGCGGGATTCAATTCTTCGTGACCTCGCGACGGAATAGGAGAATGTGCTAGCATCCGAAATCGTGATGAGTGCCATTAAGCCAATTTTATTTGTCGCCGCCCTCACCTATTTGATAATTTCGGGGCTTGATCCGAAGGATCGATTCACCTGGCTTTTAGAATCTCTCCCCGCCCTCTTGGCACTCCCCGCTCTCTCCTACTTCGATCGAAAATATGGCGTCACGCTCGTTCTTTACCTGTTGATTTGCGTTCATTGCGTCGTCCTTTGCGTGGGCGGCCAATACACGTACGCTGAAGTTCCCGCGGGCTTTTGGTTTCGCGATTGGTTGGGACTTGATCGCAATCACTACGATCGCTTCGCGCATGTCATACAGGGTCTGCAGCCGGCCATTCTGGCGCGTGAGGTTCTCTTACGAAAGAGAGTTCTCCCGCGGGGTTTCTGGTTGAGCCTTTTCTGTATTTCTCTTTGTCTTGCGTTCAGCGCATTCTACGAAATCGTCGAATGGTGGACGGCGGCGATCACGGGTGAAGCCGCCGACTCATTCCTCGGAACGCAAGGTGACCCCTGGGACACTCAGTGGGATATGTTCCTTGCGTTCCTCGGGAGTGTCGCCGCGATCCTCACGCTCAGCCGTGTTCATGATCGCCAGCTCGCCCAACTCGAGTTTGATTAACGACCGTCGAGGGCGCGGCAGCCTTGCACGTCATCGCTCACGAGGACGTGAGCCGACACAAAAGGTGTCATCATGGCGTAGCGGACATCG
>SXSP01000277.1 GCA_005792225.1 Bdellovibrionales bacterium
GACGGTACTCATTACGCACGATCGTTTGGATCTTGAAGCTCTCGGCGGGAAGGTGAGCGAAATCCGAAACGGAACGCTCAAAGAGGCGGGCGGCAAATCCTAAAAAAGCAAAAGCCCTTGTGAGGGAACACAAGGGCTTCTTTCAAATTGCTTCGTGAGAAGCAAATTGAATTCAGTGACCGTGGCCGTCGCCAGCGGGAGCAGCAGCGCCTTCTGCGGGAGCAGCGGGAGCTGTTTCAGCTGTAGCTTCTTTCGCGCCTTTTTTAGCTTTTTTGTCTTTCTTTTCAGCTTTTTTGCCGGCTTCAGCAGCTGTAGCTGTCGCGAAAGAGGGAGCTGCGAAAGATGCGAGAGCGAGAGCAGCAACTGCTGCCATGAGAACGCGTTTCATGAGTATCCTCCTGGGATCTTCATTTGGTTATTGCCTGTCCTCAACAGTACCGAGGCAACTTGAAGGGAACCTGATTCGAAAATGAAAGTTCATTCATTTACCCGAGGAGGGGCTCGAAATTAGACCTGGACCTAAGACCAGGGGGCGAGCCGTGTCTCAATTTGGCGCGGCCAGTATTTTTTCTTTTCCTCGAGGGGAATGAACGAGCAGGCCGCCGCCGTGTCGTTGCAGCGATCGAACTCCTCACGAGTGAGTCGATGCTCGCGACTCAATAATTCGTATTCATTTACAAGGTCGATATCAAAAACACCCGGATCATCGGAATTCACGGTGACGGGCACGCCCGCTTCCATCAATATTCGAAACGGATGTGCGGCTCGACTCGGCACCGCGTTCGTCAGCCAATTGCTCGTCGGGCAGAGTTCCAGCGGCACGCGGCGATCACGCACGAATTTCATCAACTCAGGCGATTTATAAATCTGCACGCCATGGCCGATGCGCTCGGCTCCCAGGCTCTCAATTGCGGTTCGCACGCACTCGGCCGAGCCGGGAAAGTTGTCCTCCCCCGAGTGGACCGTGATGTGAAGTCCCGCCTTCTTCGCCTTCTTGAATGAGGCCGCGAAAGGAAGGGGTTCAAAACCCTGTTCGTTGTCGGCGAGATCGAGACCGACAACGGTGTCTTTATGATCGATCGCGAAGTCCGCGACTCGCGCTCCGACATCAGCCGGAAAAATTCGCTGAATGATGATGATGAAGCCGACGGCGATGGGCAGTCCCTTTTTCTCCGCCATCTCTTTTCCCTTCACGATCGCGCGGTGGATGCGCTCGAAATCAATGGAGGGGTGACCTTCGTTTACGAACGTCGGCGCGTAACGTAACTCGAGGATTCGAATTCCTTCTTTCACCGCGTCTTCGATCACCTCAAAAGTGATGCGCGTGAGAATTTCCTCGGAGTGAAGCACCGCTCTCGTCGAGAGAAACTTCTTGAGCACGGCCTCGAGATCTTTCATCGGTTCCGTGACGAGAAGTTGCTTCTTGAAATCGGCGTCGCTAGCAGGAACTTGAATGCCGACTTGCGGGGCAAGTTCCTTCAGCGTCGACAGACGCATGGAGCATTCGAGGTGGCGATGAAGTTCGACTTTCGGGATTTGGATCAGCTCGGCTCTGTTCATTGCGTTATTTATAGTGCGGCTCGGGCGGAACTACCACTTGTTATGCACGAATGCGGCTTGACCCGAGCTGTAACTCGGGGCAGAAATCGGCTACTTCACCCAAGGAAAAATTCATGAGCACAGTTACGCCTCCATTGGCTCCGCTTTCATTGAAAACCCGTCTGGCTGGAACTCCCAAAAATCCTCCGCGCTATGCCGCAACCGTTCAAACAGCGGGCGAGGCATTGAAAGTCGCGGATCCTCGCGCCACGCGCGCGATGGTCGCACTCATGGACATGAACGCCCTTCACGGCGGAGCGGCCAGCCACTACGGCGGTCCCGCGGCGATGGCGGAACTCATGTCGGCCACTCACGGACTCATGTTTCATCTCTCGTCGAAAGCCCGCGTTGAATGGCATGAAGCGTTTCACTTCGTGAACGACGGCGGTCACTGCGAAAACGGAATCTACGCCCTCAAAGCGAATTACGGTTTCGCTGATCTCACGGTCGACTCGCTTAAAAAATTTCGGTCGATCGAGTCTCCGCTGACCGGTCACGGTGAGGCTCACTTGTTCCCGCAAGGGGTCCTCGTTTCTAACGGTCCTCTCGGCTCGGGGCTCCCGCAGGCGCAGGGACTCGCGATCGCCGACGCTCTCGCGGGCAAAAAGCGCATCACGGTTTGCGCGTTGACCGACGGCGGAGCGATGGAAGGCGAAGCGAAAGAATCTCTCGCCGCCATTCCGGGTCTCGCGAAGAGAGGCCGCATGGCTCCCTTCGTTCTCGTGATCAGCGACAACCGCACAAAACTCTCGGGCCGCATCGAAATGGACTCCTTCTCGATGGAGCCCACGTTCCAATCGCTCGAGAAACTCGGTTGGAAAGTCTTGCGCCTCGAAGACGGTCACCACCTTCAAGCGTGCGTGACGACCCTCGAAGAAGCTTTCAATCAAGTGAGTCTTGATCCCACGGTTCCCGTCGCGATTCACGCGCGTACGATCAAGGGAAAGGGCAGCAAGAAAGCCGAAGCCTCGGCGACGGGCGCTCACGGCTTCCCGTTGAAAAAGGCGGAAGAACTGCCCGCATTCCTCTCGGAAATTTACGACAGCGGAACGGTACCACCTGAATTCCTCACTTGGGCCGAGGAGCTGAAAGCGTGGGAAGACAAGAAGGCTTCCGCACCCAAGAAAGAAGAAGGCACTCTTCCTCCGGGTCAGGCACTCCTTAAGAAAACGCCGAACGAAAAAATCCAGGCGGGTGTTTCCGCGGCCCTCACGAAGAGCCGCGGCCAAGGACTTCCTGTCGTGTCGGTTTCGGCGGATCTTCAGGGTTCGACGGGCGTTGCGGAGTTTCAAAAGGCGCATCCCGAATGCGCGGTCGATATTGGCGTCGCGGAAGCGAACATGATTTCGACGGCGATTGGTCTTTCGATTGCGGGTTACATTCCCGTCGTTGATACGTTCGCTCAGTTCGGTGTGACGAAGGGGGCTCTGCCGATCACGATGGCCAGCCTTTCGCTCGGCCCCGTCATCGGGATCTTCTCGCACACGGGTTTCCAGGATGCCGCCGACGGTGCTTCTCACCAAGCGTTGAGCTTCTTTGCGCAAGTGGCGACGATCCCACACGTTGAGTGCTACTCGCTCTCGACGAGCAGCGAAGCCGAAGCGCTGATCTCTGAGGCCGTCCAAAAATTTGCGGACGATCGCAAAAACGGCCGCGTTCCGCCGACTCGTTTGTTCTTCCTCGGTCGCGAAAATTTCCCGCGTCGACTGACTTCGGAATCGACACCTTACGCTCTCGGAAAAGACCAGGTGGTCTTCGACAACACGGGTGAGTTCAAAACAGCCGTCACGGTTGTCGCGAGCGGGTCGCTCGTTCCCGAGGCGGTGAAAGCGACGGATCTCTTGCGTGAAAAGGGCATGGGCGCGGTCGTGATCCACGGCTCGAGCGTCAGCAAACCGGATCTCGCGACCATCACGGCGGCTCTCGGAAAAACCGGAGGACGTCTTGTCACGGTCGAGGAACACCGGGTGCTCGCGGGCATGGGCGCCATGCTCACGCACGAGCTGAAGATGAAGAACGTCGATTTCAAATTGAAGTCATTGGGAGTCGGCGACCATTTTGGTCAGAGCGCATACAGTGCTTTGGATCTCTACAAGATGCATGGTCTGGATTCGACCGCGATCGCGAAAGCGGCGAGCGAACTGGCATAAGTTCGCTCGATCGAGGACCGGCTCAGCAAGGGCCGGTCTCTCTCTTCGAAAACTCAACCGTTCTGGTTTCCGTTTCCGTTCTTTTGGCCCTGGTTTTGACCTTGCTGATTCTGTGTGTAGTTGGGCTGTCCACCGGGCTGACGAATCTGTTCGTTGTTTTGCTGGCCGCCCTGATTCATCGACTGAGTCACATCGATTGAATCGTCTTCATTCAAACCCTTTTTGAATCCGCGGATCGCTTCGCCGAGACTCTTTCCGAGTCCACCCAAACGAGAAGGTCCCCAAATCAGCATGACAATGACCAAAATCACTACGAGATGCGTGATGCTAATTCCCATCTTCTTTCCAGCTCCTTCAGGGTTGTGTGGACTTCAGATTAACAGAGAAGGCCAACTAAGACCAGTCGCAGGACCGACGTTAGCCCCGTGGCAACTCGTCGTCGCGCTTTTCGGGACCCTCGTCGATGCGATCATCCGCGACGTTATCTTGAGAGTTGTCTTCGCCGCCAGCTTCGTCGCCGTCGGTCTCCGCGCTCTCGTCTTGGCGACCTTCGGCTTGACGTTCGCCGGGCTTTCTCCGCCGAGGACGACGACGCTTTTTTGACTTCAAATCCGCTTCGATTCGCTCCAGCTCATCGCCAAGTTTTTCAAAGGCTTCGCGCCAAAACTGCAGTTGGGCCGGAGTCAGAATCAAATCAGTCTCGGCGATTCGGAGCGCTAAGCGGAAGCCCTCGTTTTTCATCAGGCCGAGTTGGCGTCGTTCCCCGCGTCTCTTGAAATCTTCGGTGCGCGTGAGAACGGGCAGGATCTCGACGGCCTTCGTGACGGCGGTTTGCTCGAACTTGTACATGCCGAGCTCATCGCGCATGAGCCTCTGGAAGAGCTCATCCTCGAGAGAAATCGGTTCCTCGCGCTCCGTCGGCCCGTGAAGTGCCGCTTGCAGCATCGAGTACACGAGCCAACCGAAGAGTTGAGTCGTGTCGGCCGAGTCGGTGACGATCGAACCGTAAGCATTGAAGTGCTGCAAGAAGAGATCGAGGCGCTCGGGAGACGACATCAAACCGTGCAACGTCGGAAGGACGTGCTTCAAGACACCGAGATCGTAGAGCTCAAGGAGGAGGAGCGCCGGCTCGTCGAGGCGCAGGATTTTTAGGATCTCCTCGCGCTTTCTCGGAAGCACGGATTTATCAAGCTCCGCCGCGTTCTGCGCCATCGCCGCGCGAAGATCGGGATCGATCGCGAAGCCGAGCTTGTGTGCAAAACGAATTCCCCGGAGGATCCGGATCGGATCTTCGATCAAGCGCGCGGAAGGCGCCCCGATCATACGGAGAACCCTGGCCTCGATATCGGGGAGGCCGTTCACGTAATCGATCAATTCGCCTTGAATCGGATCGTAAAAGAGGGCATTGATCGTGAAGTCTCTTCGGCGAGCATCTTCTTCGGGCGTGCCGAAGACGTTATCTCCGAACGGAATCCCTTCCGGATAATCCTCGACCTTCATCTCTCGACGAAACGTCGCCACTTCAAACTGCTGATGGTCACGCTTGACCAAGACGAGACGAAAGCGTTTTCCGATGATGAACGACATGTAGATGATGCGCTTGACCTGCGGCGGATGCGCCATCGTGACGATGTCGAAATCTTTCGGATGAATATTGAGGAGAAGATCTCGAACGCAACCGCCCACGAGAAACGTGGTAAAGCCGCCCTTCTGCAAAGCTTTGACGATGCCGTAGGCGTGCGGGTCGATCCAATCTTGATGAAGATGCGGTTTTCGCGTGACTTCCATATCGGTCGAAGTATAGCCCCGAGATCTGTAGGTGGGCACCACAAGATGTCGAATGCCGCGAATTATTTAGCTAAGTTCCATCATCAGATCACGGGGCCCGAGAGCGCGCCGAAGCTCGTGTTCCTTCACGGGGTCATGGGGTTCGCGGCCAACTGGCGGCGAATCGCCAAAGCCTTTGAGAATGAATATCAAGTACTCGTTTATGATCAGCGCGGCCATGGGCGCTCGTTTCAGCCCGCGACGGGCTACGGCCCCGAGGAATACGCTGAAGATTTACTCCAGATTCTCGACTCACTCGGATGGGAGAAGATTCGTCTCGTCGGGCATTCGATGGGAGGTCGGGCGGCCTACCATTTCGCAGCTAAAAATTCGGAGAGGCTGACTCAGCTCGTTATCGAGGATATCGGTCCGAGTATGTATCCCACTGGCGCGAGTCTCGTGTTGCGGATGCTCGATGCCGTTCCCGTCCCGTTCCCCTCGAAGAAGGCGGCGAAGGAGTGGTTCGACACCGAGTTCATGAGAATTTTCCGAGACGAGAGGAAAGTTGAAGGACTCGCGGGCTACCTTTACGCCAACATCACCGAGAACGAAAAAAAAGAAGCAGTGTGGCGTTTCTATGAGCCGGGAATCCGCGAGAGTGTCGCGCGAAGTCGCGCTCTCGAGCGGTGGGAAGACATCGAAGCCCTCAGCGTTCCGACTTTGCTCGTGCGCGGCGAGTTTTCCCGAGATCTCCCGCGTGAGATCTACGATCGCATGCTGCAAGTGAACCCTCGCATCAAAGGTGTTGAGATCAAAGACTCGGGACACTGGGTCCACAGTGATCAACCAGATTTGTTCATCGAAACCCTTCAGCAGTTTTTCGCGAGTTTTTCTTCGGCCACGACTCGGCCTCTTTGACAACAAACCAGGCAGCCGTTACTCTCTCAGAGACTATTTGACTAAACGTGTTATTCTTCTTTCTCGAAGGACTTTTGGAAGGTCACCTTGAAATTCTCTGAGCTCGATCTCCACCCCTCGCTTCAAGCCGGTCTCGATAAACTCGGATTCACTGACTGCACGCCCATTCAAGAACTCACGATGCCTCACGTCCTTGAGGGTCGCGACGTCGCGGGCCTCGCGCAGACGGGAACCGGAAAAACCGCCGCCTTCTTGCTGCCGCTCATGGAGCGCATCGTTCGCGCCCGCTCGAATCCCGAGGAGTTGAGCGAAGAACAAAGAGCCGTTCGCGAAAAGCGTGCTTTCCCCGATTGGCGCTCAAATCAGTTCATTCTGGTTCTCGTTCCGACCCGCGAACTCGCGGAGCAGGTGTACGAAAACGCGAATAAACTCATCGGCGATTCCGGAATGCGAGCCGTGTCGATCTACGGCGGCGTCTCGTACGATAAACAAAAAGAAGGTTTGCGCAACGGCGTTGAGTTCGTCATCGCGACTCCGGGCCGCTTGATCGATCTCTATAAAGAGAATCTCGTCGACATGAAGCAAGTGCGCGCGATCGTCTTCGACGAAGCCGACCGCATGTTCGACATGGGCTTTAAAGATGACATGAAGTTCATCCTTCAGCGTGTTCCCAAGGAGCGTCAGTTCCTGGTGTTCAGCGCAACTTTGAACCTCGATGTCTTGAACACCGCTTATCAATTCGGCGCGAATCCCGTCGAAGTGAACGTGAGCCGCGACCAGGCGAAAGCCGAAAACGTCGAAGACAAGATCTTCCACGTCGGCAGCGAAGAGAAGGGTTCGCACCTTCTCTCGCTCCTTCGCCTCCACAAGCCACGTCAGACGATCGTGTTCTCGAACTTTAAAATGAATGTTCCGCGGATTTCGCAATTTTTGAACGACAACGGAGTTCCCGCCGTCGGCATCTCGTCGCTTCTGACTCAATCGCAGCGCACGCGCGTGATGGAGCAGTTCAAGGGCGAGAGCGACCACAATATTCTCGTCGCGACCGACGTCGCGGCTCGCGGCCTCGACATCAAAGGTGTCGACATGGTCGTGAACTTCGAGCTGCCGGATGATCCCGAGAACTACGTTCACCGAATCGGTCGTACGGGCCGCGCGGGTGAGAAAGGCAAAGCCTTCAGCCTCGTCAGTGATCGCGACGTCGACGCTCTTTCTCGCGTCGAGCAGTATCTGAAGCACAAACTCGAAGTCGCCTTCCTAGAAGACACCGACATCGTGAAAGACTACAAGGCGATGCCTTCGGATCGTGGATCGCGGGGCCCGCGTCCCGGCGGTGAATTCCGTGGCGAAGGTCGCCGCGACGGTCAAGGTGGCCAGGGCGGCGGAGGCCGCGGACAAGGTCGCGGCGGAGATCGCGGCCGTCGTGGTCAGCAGGGCGGACGTGACGGAGGACGTGATGGAGGACGCGGTCGCGATCGCGGACCTCGTCGCGATCGTCCCGAGCAAGTTGCGGCCGGCGAAGCGGCTTCCGGTGGGCAACCGGGGCAAGGACCGAACCCGAGACATGCGGGAGGTCAACAAGGTCGACGTCCCGAGGGCCAGCGTCGAAACGAAGGTCGCCGGAACGATCAACAACGTCGCGGAGGTCGTGACGATCGCAACCGCGAAGCACGCGGGGCGAACGGACAAGGTGGAGGCCGCAATCAAGGTCGCCGCCAAGATCAACCGCGCGGCGAGCGCAAGCAGCAGGGCGGAAAGCCGGGGCAAGCGGCGGCTCGTCCTCCGGCGACGCTCGGAGCGAAAGTCTCCGGCTTCTTTAAACGACTCTTCGGTGGTTGAAATCTAAATCAACAAATAGAGTTTGGCCTCGTAAACAACGGCGCTTCACATAAGGAAGCGCCGTTTTTATTTTCCTAACAGAAACCCAACTGTTCAGATCTC
>SXSP01000278.1 GCA_005792225.1 Bdellovibrionales bacterium
CCGAAAGGGGCTCTTAGAACATCGGCCGCGATCGCCTTCGATTCGATCGCGCCTTGAAGGCCCGTCGCCGCAAGGTAGGCGAGGTTGACGAGAAGATAGATGAAGGTGATCGCGAGTGTGCCGAGCATGAGGGCACGGGGAATATTTTTTTCTTTGTCCTTCATTTCTGATGCAACGAACGCGGCATCATTCCAGCCTCCGTAAGTATACAGAACGAAAACGAGCGCGAGACTCAAGCTTTCCACCGTCACGGGAGCTGGCGCTAGAGATGCTGCAGGTGGTGATGGCAAGCGAGATGCCGCGAAGGCTCCCGAAACCACGATGAGGTTCAGGCCAAGGATTTTGATGACGGAGAGCGCATTCTGTGTCCCTTTACTCATGGAGAGCCCGAAAGCATTCAGGATCGAGAATGCGACGACGGCAAACGCGGCATAAATGTATTCACTCGCGCGCGGAAGATTCCAGAGATCCGCGGCGTAATCGGCGAAGATGTATGCCATCATTCCGATGCTGCCCGTGAGAATGATCGCGAGTTGCGCCCAGCCGAAGAGAAACCCCATCCATGAGCCGTAAGCTCTCGTGAGGTAAACATAGTCTCCGCCCGACTTCGGGTAGGCGCAGGCGAGCTCCGCATAGCAGAGTGCACCAATGAATGAAAGAAGGCCGCCGGCCACCCAAACGCCTAGGGCGAGCCCGGAATGTCCCACGGTCGAAAAAATCAAAGGTGCCGTTTCAAAGATGCCGGCGCCGATCACGATGCCGACGATCATGCTCACCGTATCCCATAAACCCAAGCTCGGCTTCATCCCTGGTCTCCGATCGCGAGACTCGAGATGTATCGGGCCCGGATCGGTGAATCTTGGGATTCACGATTAAATAGAATCTATTTTGGGAAAACTCTGTGACGGAGAAGTCCACGAAAAGAGCACGAAAGATCGTTTGCTCTTTCGGCTGGGGTTGGATTTTAATTGAGTCATGCTGAATCGATACAAATTGGTGAGTTTACTCATTCCAGGATTTTTGGTGGGTTGTATGACTTCGACCGAGTCGAACAAACGAACGCAATCGTTCTCCGCGGAAAAGACATCGTCGACCGTCGGCGGAGTCGAAACCATTCAACTCCGCTCGAAACTGAAGGATCCCCAGAAGCTTCAGATTTTAAGTGCAGAAATCCTTCCCGGTCGCGGTATGAACGTTTTCAAAATTCGCGGGCATGTTCCCGGAAAGGGAGAAGTCGATCTTCTTCATTCGCGAGATTTGGGGCCAGGAGAAAACAAGCTGGGCCCAGCCGAAGAAGATTTCAACGGCAACCTCGCGTTTAAAGAGGGGGGTGCCATTCTCGTTCCCTTTGCCAACCGCATTCGTGGTCAGCTTTCAAAGGACGGCCAAACATTGACCACGACGGTCGCGGGTAAAAAAGTTCAGCTGCCCGCAAATTGGAAGGGTAAGAAGCCCGGCGCCGAGAAACATGCGATGCACGGCTTGATCCTCGACTCGAAAGTGGGTGATCTCAAGCTCACCGGAGGCGAAAGCGAAGCCGCCGCTCAGGCCACCCTTGAGGCTGGAGATTTCGGCGGTCACTGGCCTTCAAAGACACGGCTCAATTTTCAGTACTCGTTGAAAGACGCAGGTCTCACAATCAAGGTCACGGCCACAAACGTCGGCCAAGAACAACTGCCAATCGGAATCGGTTGGCACCCCTACTTTAATTTTCCGAGCGGAGATCGCCGGCAAGCACGGCTGGTCATTCCGGCGAAGACGAGGCTTTTAGTAAACAATTACGACGACGTCTTCCCGACAGGAGGTCGCGAAGGTCTTGAAGGTCCGTATGCCTTTTATTCATTTAAGGGTGCGGCTCTTCTTGGAAACTTTCTCGATGATTGTTTTACCGATCTCGTCAGGGGCGCTGATGGCGTTGCAAATGCGGAAATTCTCGATCCGGCGGCCCGCTTTGGCCTGAGAATTCGAGCGGTATCTCCCCAAATCAAAGCGTTTCAAGTCTATGCTCCGCCCGAAAAAAACTTCGTCGCGGTCGAGCCGCAATTCAATTTGGCGGACCCGTATAATAAGAAAATTTGGAAGGCGACCGACGACACCGGGATGGTTCTTTTGAAACCCGGAGAGTCGGTCACCTACGAAGGGGCTCTCGAACTTTTTTCTCCTTCGTGAGCTTGAAGCGCCTCGGGCGCTGGCGCGTGGAGCCGACGGTAGCCGTGAGGATGCGTCGTGTGCCACTTCCAAGCGTGAAGGATCATCGTCTCGAGATCGGGATATTCGCGCGTCCAGCCAAGTTCACGAATGCGCGAGCTGCTCGCGACGAGAGAGTCTGGGTCTCCAGGCCTTCTCTCGTGTTCTTCGACGGGAAATGATTTTCCCGTCGCTTTTCGGCAAGCTTCGATCACTTCGCGAACGGAAAAACCACTCTCACTGCCGAGATTATAAACGCGTCCTTCACCGAGCTTGATTTTTTCCAAAGCCAGAATGTGCGCGTTCACGAGATCGACGACATGAATGTAGTCGCGAATGCAGGTTCCATCCGGCGTGTTGTAGTCGGTCCCGTAAATCCCGATGGCTCGTCCTTCGTTGGCGGCGGCGAGAACCCTGGGAATCAAATGGCTCTCGGGTTCATGAGCTTCGCCGATGGTGCCATCAGGCGATGCTCCGGCCACGTTGAAGTAGCGAAGAATGGCGTAACCGAGTCCGTAGGCGCGGCTCGCATCTTCAAGCGCCATCTCCGTCATCATTTTGCTTCGACCGTAAGGATTGATCGGCTCGCGGGGATCAGTTTCGTGAATCGGAACGCCCTTGGGATTTCCGTAAACCGCCGCCGTCGATGAGAAGACGAATTTGTTTACGCCTTCAGCGCGCATCGATTCGAGCAGGCTTAAGGTCGACGCGAAATTATTTCGGTAATACTTGAAGGGATCGCTGACACTTTCTCCGACCTCGATGAAGGCCGCGAAATGAAGGACGGCTTCGATGCGGTTATCCCGGAGCACTCGTCTGACGAGAACGCTATCCGACATATCTCCTCGAATGAAATTCGCCCTCATGTCAACGGACTCGCGGTGGCCCTTAGAGAGGTTGTCGAGGACGGTGACATCGTGGTCGGCCCGCAAGAGTTCGCGGACCGCGTGGCTTCCGATATATCCGGCACCGCCGGTAACCAAGACGCGCATAACGAATTCCCCTCAAATTGGTTTGTTGCTGAATCTCGGCCACGCCTCGGGCGTCGTAGCCAAACAAGTTTTGGCGAGGTCCAGTGACTCGCCGATGACCACGTGCATGTCGAGATATCTGTATGTTCCTAAGCGCCCGATGAACGTGAGGTTCTTTTCGCCATCGGCGAGGTCCATATACTTCTGTAAAAGAGATTTGTCGTCCTGCAAACGAAGCGGATAGTACGGGATATCTTTCGGCTCCGCGAGCTTCGAATATTCCCGGAAGCAGACGGTCTGCTCGTGGGATTCCCAAGGAGTGAAGTGTTTGTGCTCCGAAATGCGGGTGTACGGCACTTTTTCTTCGCAGTAATTGATGACTGGGTTTCCTTGATAGTCACCGGACTCATCGAAACGTTCGAAGACGAGGCTTCGGTACTGCAGGCGGCCGAGTTTGAATCCAAAGTAGCCGTCCATAGGTCCGCTGTAAAACACGTGATCGAATTGCGAGGTCATGTTCGCCGTAAAGCGCGTACCCGTATGAACATCGATCATCTTGTGGTCGAGGATTCGTTCGATGATGGCCGTGTAGCCGTCGACGGGAATCCCTTGAAACTTGCTCGCGTAATAGTTGTCGTCGTAGTTAAAGCGCACGGGCAAGCGCTGCAAGATCGACGCGGGAAGTGATGTGGGTTCAACGCCCCACTGTTTTTTGGTGTAACCGTAAAAGAAGGATTCATACAGATCTCGGCCGAGAAATTTCAGAGCTTGTTCTTCGAAGTTCTGCGGGTCCCGAATCGTCTTATCACCCAGAGATCCCACGAAGTCCCGGGCCTGCGCCGGCGTCAGTGACTTCTGAAAAAACTGATTGATTGTGAGCAGGTTGATCGGAAGCGAGAACACACCTTTGTGGGTCACGGCTTTCACGCGATTCACGTATTGACCGAATTGGCTCCAGCGATTCACGTAAGCCCAAACATCCTCGCGACTCGTGTGAAAGATATGCGGCCCGTATTGATGGAGCATCACGCCCGTTTTTTCGTCGCGAACGGTATGGCAGTTTCCGGCGACATGGGGACGTTCGTCGTAGACGGTAATTTTGTAGTCGCCGTTTTCGGCGAGTTCGCGGGCGAGAACCGCACCTGCAAAGCCGGCTCCGGCAATGGCGATTGAACGTTGACTCATACACACTCCTTCAAGGCAATTTCTCTGACGCAGATCTCGAGCGCCCGATCGAAATCGGGCATGATGGGTCCCAAACGTTTACTCACGAGCGCGCTGTAATCGGGGTGGCGGAGAGAGGCGTCAAGCTCTTCGAGGCCGCATTCCACGACGAGTCCGTGATCCATTTTCGCGAGTTCCGCGGCCCTGCGGGCCCACTGAACCCAACTGACTGCTCCCTGGTTTGTGAGGTGAACGACGCCCTTTTCTCCATCGATCAAAAGATCGAGACTGATCCCGGCGAGATCAGGAAGGTACGTGGGTGAAGTGACACCGTTTCGTGGGGCTCGTACCTCGCGACCCGAGCGGAGCGCGCGCATGGTTTGGATCACAAAGTTTCTTTCGTCCCACGGGCCAAAGAAGGAACTCGAGCGAACGACGAGCGCTCCCGGATGCCGATCGAGCACCGCTTGTTCGCCTTCGGCCTTGGATCTTCCGAAATTGTTGATCGGCGACGTCTCATCGAATTCGTGATAGGGCCTGCGTTCGTTTCCGTTAAAGACTTCGGCCGTCGAGAAGGTCATGAGCGGAATTTTGGCTTCAGCCGCCCACTCCGCTAACACGGAGGGCCCCAGCACGTCTGCTCGGCGACGGTAATCATCATTTTGAGTCAGACGGTTAATTGGCGACGATCCAGCTGCATTCACCACCGACCACGGCTTAAGACCATCGAGAGCCTCACGCACTTTCTGCGCATCGGAGATGTCTAACTCCGACCGCGAAAGAACGACGTAATCGATCCCGCGCACATCACAGAGGCGAGCGAAGGCCTGACCGAGGATTCCGTTTGCACCCGTGATGAGGAGTGGACGAGATTTCTTTTTCCGCATCGCCGATGGACTGGGGGGCGGCTCCGCGGCTGGGGCATAGATCACGCGAATTGGTTCCTGCCAATATCCTGGGCGTTCAAGCAAGGGATGCTCGAGATCACGTCCTTCGGCGTAACACTTGATCATTGTCGCGATCGCCGTCTCCCGCGGAATCGAGCTTCGCACATCGAAAACCCCTGACTCGTAGAACTGGCGACAAGGATCAGCCGTGCAGAGCGTTGTCCAATCGTAAGAACCTAACAAAGACCAGACCGTGACGGCGCGAAGATCCGCGCCTTCTTCACGGAGAGTTTTCGCTGAATCCCAAATCTCCGTGAGCCAACGCATCTGCGCTTCACGAGGACCCGCAATGTGAGCTTCGGTGATCGCATACGGGGAATGATAGCGTTCCCAAACTTCACGGAAAATGTCGATGGGCTTCAGCGGAGTGGTTTGCCCCGTATCGAGGGCACCGACATCGGCATAACGGTCGACGCCGTTTCCGCCGCAGCACCAATCGGGGTAGAGATGCGCGTTCTCGTCGAGAAAGCGGTTACTGAGGAGGTAATGATTGATTCCGATGATGTCGGGTGGACAACGGTTCTCCTCCAGCCACCGGAGCTCATCACGCGTGAGATCGCCGGCGTTCGTGAGGAAATCGTAGAGAGGATGTTGCTCATTCACCCGGCCGAAGAGCATGTCGAAGGACAGCCAGCGACGGTCATTCTCGAAATTGACTTGATGCTGGAGTCGCGGGGTTCCCTGAGCGCGACCGAGGTCATCGGTTTGGATGAGCCGGGCCTTCGGGTTGATTTGCCGTATCTCGCGCATGGCGAGAACAGTGCCCTTGATTTCATTATAGAGCGCGCGCAGAAAGCTTCGGTCATCCGCCGCGTGAGGATACCAGTGGCCGTACAAGCAACTAAATCGCGCGGTCGTGAGCGGTTCATTGACGGGTGTGTAATCTTCGACCCAGGGGTAGCGAGTGGCGACGGCTCTCGCGTACGTTGCGAGCTTCTCCGGGAATTCGGGATCGAGGAGCGAAGTATAAAGCGGGCCGCTTCCGTGATGAACGAGACCCACGATCGGCTCTAAACCCTGCGTGCGCATTTCGTTTAATGCTCGATCCGACTGCGTCCAATCGAAGTGATCGAGCGAAGCGGGGGCGATCTTCTCCCAAACGACGGGGTAACGAATCTTCTTCACTCCGAGCGAGCGAAACTGCGCGATATCTTCCTGCCAGCGCTCGTCGTGTCCATTCATCGCGCATTGATCGCTAAAGCGATCGCGAACGCGATTCACGGTGCACTCGAGGCCGGCCCAAACTTCCAAGTTTTGGGTCGGCTGCGAATTCATTTTCCCTCCCGGGCCCTCAGTGGAGAGCGGACGTTGGCACTTCGGAAATCTTGACGGTCATGCAATCGATCGAACGTTCGAGATGGGCCATGCGATTCCACGTTTTCTCCCACGACGTATTCGACAAGAATTGATCGATGCGGTTCAGCCACTGTGGATCTTTCGCCTTCTCGCGCATGGCGAGCTCGCCCTCGATGATGAATTCTTGGGGTGTTGAGACGATGTGCACGAGACCTTCTTCAGCGTAAGGACGAATCACGTCGCGAATGGCTGTCGATACGACCGGTTTTCCGGCAGCGAGGTACTCGGGCGTTTTGGTCGGGCTGATGAAGCGGGTTGCCTCATTTAGGGCGAACGGGAGCATTGCGAGATCCCAATGCGCGAGATACGCGGGGAGCTCGGAGTAGGATTTCATGCCGAGAAAATGGATGTTCGGAAGCTGTGGAAGTTTCGAGGGATCAATCTTCACCACGGGACCGATCATGACGAACTGCCAATCCGGGCGCAGCCTCGCCGCGCCTTCGATCAATTCAAGATCCGCTCGTTCGTCGATCACCCCGAAAAACCCGACGCGCGGGTGCGGGATGTGCTTCTGATCTTCGGGTTCTGGGCCTTTCGTGCGCGCTTGCATGAAGTGCGAATGATCAATGCTGCTGGGGAACGCGTGGACGCTCGGGTGTCTCGACTTCTTTGATTCAAAGAGACTGTGACCACCGGTGAATACGTGATCCGCAAAAGCGAAAAGTTCGCGCTCAAGATCGAGAAGAGATTGAGGAGCGCCCTTGAACAACGAGAGTTCATCCATGCAATCGTAAATCACGCGCTGCGGATTCAGGTGGCGAGTGAAGTTGAGCGCCATCGGAGTGTAGTACCAAAGCGTGTAATTATCGAGCTCATGTTCTTCAATCATCTCATCGAGAAGGCGCCTCTGGGCTTCGAGCGCTTCCTCCTCACTGAGGCCTCGCGGAAGATGCGGAACCACGACGCGAACGTGATCCGTTCGCGGTGTTATGTGCATTGATGCCACATCGATATCTTCGATAACGGGCTCTTCAACGTAGAACACGCGGCGATGCTTTCCGAAGCGGCTGAGAAGATGCTGTGGGCGCTGGTAAACGAAGTCCCAGCGAAGATGTGAGAGACAAATAAAATCAGTTTGTAAGCAGGGGCGCTCATTTGCGAGCAAATCAGCGGCCGTTTGTTGCGCAATGGAGTCGCGAGTGAGTGGATTGTTAGATTGTGGTTTGATTTCTTCCATAATGATCCTATTCTCCCGGTGTTGGATGTCCTGATCCATCCCTGTCAAGCTCAGGCGAGAGTCAACGGGATGTGGTGCGATTTGGTCAAGAGGAGGAAAGTACACAAAATTGTAATCGCGTCGCGAAGTCACTTCGGATTCAAAACTGATATTGTTTACTCTAGAAGCTGATGGGTCGCGAATACGAGAGAGTACTTTCAATCTTGACGAGGAGGATCCAAAAAACCTGAAAGAGAATTGATGTCGAATCATTTTTCAACAAATTCGAGGGTTCGAGATGCAGATGAGTCCGAAAGTTCCACATGGCCATCGTGACGAATGGCCGACAGATCATTCAGAGTACCCGAGAAAACAATTTCGCAGGGACAACTGGCTGAACTTAAATGGTAAATGGAAGTTCGCCTTCGATACCGAGAGAAAATGCCGCAACCCCCGAGATGTGAAAGCTTGGCCGCTGGAAATCACGGTTCCCTTTGTTCCGGAATGCGAAGCGAGTGGCATCGCCGATCAAGGATTTCATCCCAGCTGTTGGTACGAAAGAACCTTTCAGTTCCATCCTCAAAAAAATGGGCGAGTCCTTCTTCATTTCGGCGCCGTTGATTACTCGGCACGTGTTTGGGTGAACGATCAATACGTCGGTGAGCACGAGGGAGGACACACGCCTTTTTGCTTTGATATTACCGATGTGCTGGCCGCGGGCGGCGAGCAGAAAATGACGGTTTGGGTTCTCGATGATCCGCAGGATCTAGCGAAGCCTCGCGGTAAACAAGATTGGCAGTTAAATCCACATAGCATTTGGTACCCGCGATCCACGGGAATTTGGCAGACCGTTTGGATTGAGGAAGTTCCTCCGACTTATCTCGATTATCTCAACTGGTCTCCCCATCTGGAGCGGTGGGAAATCGGCCTCGAAGCGTTCGTCGTCGGGCCCGCGCGCCCTGGACTGCAATTGAAAGTTAGGCTCAACGTCGAGGGTCGTCTCCTCGCTCATGACACTTACGAAGTTGTCGAAGACGAGGTTCACCGTCGCATCGCCCTTTCGGATCCGGGAATCGATGACTATCGAAACGAAATTCTGTGGAGTCCGGAGAAGCCAACCCTCATTGACGCCGAAGTCGAACTCATAGCGAACGGCCAAGTCATCGATCGCATTCGCTCCTATACGGCGATTCGATCCGTTCAGGTTCAGAGAGATCGTTTTCTCATCAACAATCGGCCTTACTTTCTCCGCCTGGTCCTGGACCAAGGCTACTGGCCCGAGTCTTTCATGACGCCTCCGTCGGAAGAGGCGATCATTCGCGACATCGAGCTCGTAAAAGCCGCGGGCTTCAACGGCGTACGTAAGCACCAAAAAATTGAAGACCCTCGTTTTCTCTACTGGGCCGACGTGCTGGGTCTTCTGGTTTGGGAGGAAATGCCGAGCGCTTACCGTTTCACTCATCTCTCGGTTGAACGTCTCATGCGAGAATGGGTGGAAGTGATCGATCGCGACTCGAACCATCCCTGCATCATCGTGTGGGTTCCATTCAATGAAAGTTGGGGAGTGCCAGATTTGCCCGGGAAAGCCGCGCACCGAAGTTGCGTGCAAGCGTTCTACCATTTAACGAAGACGCTCGACCCCACTCGACCCGTCATCGGAAACGACGGATGGGAGAGTACGGCTACCGACATCATCGGTATTCACGACTACGACGATCAACCGGCACGAATTCTCAAGCGGTACGGCGAGGGCATAAGCCTTCCGGATATGTTGACGCGGGATTGGCCGGGTGGCCGTATGCTGACTCTCGAAGGTCATGATCATCGCGGTCAACCGGTCATGTTGACCGAGTTCGGGGGTATCGCCCACCGCGATCCCAAGTACCACGAGAAATATGAAACCTGGGGTTACAGCGTGAGTCGCACGACGGGAGAATTGCAAGCTCGTTACGATAGCTTGCTCGATGCCATTAATCGCGTCGATGTTCTGAGCGGCTTCTGCTACACGCAATTTACCGATACGTTTCAAGAGGCGAACGGCCTTTTCTTCGCGGATCGTACGCCGAAGTTTCCGATCGAGGCGATGCGAACCGCGACCCGCGGAAAAGGCTTGGTGCGTGCGGAACTGACGGCGCCTCCGGCACCGCCTGCGATCCCGCCGCATCACCAGACGCGATTGGAAGTGTGATGGAAACTCTCGAGACTCCTCAATCGACTGAAGATTTTTACAAGCGTGACCTCGTCAAGCCCGACGGTCGCCCGATGAGTCTCTATTCACGTCGACCGATCGCCGAGGCGATCGAGGCGACCAATCCGAAACACGATCCCGTGACCGGAATGCCGCACTTTCGTTGGCATCCTCTGCGTGGCGAATGGGTTGCCTTCGCAAGTCACCGACAAAATCGAACCTTCCTTCCGCCCAAGGAATACAATCCGCTCGCCCCCTCAAGATCGAATGAGTTTCCGACCGAGCTTCCCCTTGGTGACTACGATATCGCCGTTTTTGAGAATCTCTTCACGAGCATGAATCCGCGGGCGGAGGTTGCTCCCTCCGAGTACGTTCCCACTCGACCCGGGAACGGGACGACCGAAGTCGTCGTGTTCACTCAAGACCCCGAGCAAACGCTCGGGCGCTTGCCACTGAGCCAAATCGAACTTCTTCTAAAAGTATGGGCCGATCGAACGCGGGCTCTGGGTGCGACCGATCAAGTTCAGTACGTACTTCCATTCGAAAACCGTGGGGTCGAGGTGGGCGTCACTCTCCATCATCCACATGGTCAGATTTACGCTTACCCGTTTGTTCCTCCCGTTCCCGCGAAGATGCAAGAGGCGCAAGCCCGTTATTTCGCGGAGCACGAGCGCGGACTTCTCGAAGACATTCTCTCGCAAGAGCGAAGCGCCAGCTCTCGCGTGATCTACGATGATGGTTCTGTTGTCGCGTTCGTTCCGGCTTTTGCGCGCTATCCGTACGAGGTCTGGATTGCTCCTGAAAGGCGAGTGCCGAGTTTATCGATTCTCTCCAATGAGGAGACGGTGTGTCTCGCTCGGGCACTCAAGACCGTCTTGCTGAAGTACGATGGTCTCTGGCAGAGACCGTTTCCGTATCTCATGGCGCTCTACCAAGCACCGACGGATGGTGGGGCACATCCGGAATTTCATTTTCACATCGAATTTTATCCACCGTACCGAACCCGCGAAAAGCTGAAGTATCTCGCGGGAACGGAAATTGGCGGCGGCATCTTCGTTAACGACGCGCTCCCTGAGGAGAAAGCGGCGGAGTTGAAGGCCGTGGAAGTGGAGTTATCATGATCAGCACCTCGGCTCACGGACGCGTCAACCTCATCGGGGAGCATACGGATTACAACAACGGCTTCGTGCTCCCCACGGGGATTCCGCAGATGACCCGGGCGGATCTGGAGCCGCGCGCGGGCCAGACGGTCTTCGTTGCATCCACGAATCTCGCGGATAAACCATTTTCATTTGAATTGGGTTCGGAACGTGCTGTGCGCTCTTGGAGCGATTACGTGCAAGGTGCAACATGGGTCATGAGGCAGGAGCCGGGAGCGAAAGTTTGCGGCTTCGACTTGGCTATTTCATCGACGGTACCCATGGGAAGCGGCCTGTCTTCGAGCGCAGCACTCTTGGTTGCGGTTTTGCGCGCGATCCGGGGAGCGTGGGGGCTAGAAGGTCTGGTAGACGATATCCGCATCGCGCGGCTCGCGCAAAAAATCGAAAACGAATTCGTTGGCGCTCGCGTGGGAATCATGGATCCACTGGCGGCCAGCCTCGCGACCGAAACAGCCGCGCTCTTCGTCGATACGCAATCACTGCAGATTGAGCAAGTACCTTTACCTACGGATCAACTTGAAGTCGCGGTCATCAACTCCGGCATTTCTCATAGTAACGTCGGCGGAGGTTACAACCAGCGACGTTCGGAATGCGAGCAAGCCTGCGAGGCTCTCGGGATCTCAAGCTTGCGTGAAGTCGGCATGGATGATCTCGCGCGCATCGATTCTTTGCCTGAGCCGCTTCGCCGAAGAGCCCGGCACGTCGTTACCGAAAACGACCGCGTTCTCCGTGCCGTCACGGCAATTCGATCCGGAGACTGCCAGGAGCTCGGCAGGCTCTTCCGCGAATCACACCTTTCGATGAAAAATGATTACGAAGTTTCGGTTCCCGATATAGACACCCTCGTTGAGATCGCAAGCGCTCAGCCTGAAGTTTTCGGGGCGCGCCTGACGGGCGGTGGATTCGGTGGCTCTATCGTGATGATTGCTCGGGCGGGGAGCGCGCGGGCCGCGGCTGAAAAAGTCGTCCAGCGCTACAACGGTGCGACGGGGAGGGTGGGCTTCGTCTTGGTTCCAAAAGTAGCCGTCGATGGCACTCGCGAAATAACTGCGCCTTAATTCCCGCCGAAGGCCATGCGGCAACTCACCCGCGCCCGGCTCTCGACACGACCGATGCTTTCAAGTGCCAGTTGAACAGCGGCCCGCCTGGCTCGTTCTTTCTTGTTCCAATCGACCCGATCAAGATCGTGAGCGGCCGGAATGTTCTCGAAAATACTTCCGGGCTTATCCGTAATCAAATTGATCGCTCCGAAGAGAACCTTTGATGATCCTGAGTTGTGCTTTACGATCGCTTCGGCGATTAGGCTCTGCTCGACATCGACTGTATCCACGGTGAGCTGACGGAGCTTCGTCAGGTAAGAGCGATCTTGTTCGATCGGCGAAAACGTATTGGCGTGTCTCGCACCAAAACGAACTTCCGTGTCGTTAATCATCGTTTGCATTTGACGATCGCCCCGTTGAACGAAGTTGCCGACGTGCTGGCGCCCTTTCTTCGTTAGAAACATCTCTGGCACCGAAAGTCCGTAGACTTCGTTTAAACTCGATACCGCACCCGAGGAGCCCATGAAGATCAGACCCTTCGGCTTCAACTTGAGGGCTCCTTCCGCGATGAACGCCGCGGCCTCACCCCACATGGTCAGAGCACTCGCTACGAGAAGAACGTTCGAAATTTCGCCCGTCGTCTTGTGCATGAGAGTCAGGACTCGGCCCGTGAGCCCGATGGCTCCCTTCGCTTCCTCACTCGTATTCAGGAGGCGCCAATCTGAATCGAGCGAACCCACGACGCTGACCCACTGATTGTAATAGCCGAGAACGATGTAGTCAGGCTTCGCTTGAAGGGTCCTGGTGATGTCAAGAAGTGAACTCTGCAACTGCAACCGGTAGGAGATTTGATCGGCTCGATCCAAAATCACGCGGTCATACTTCGCGTCTATGGTTCGCATCATCGTCGCGTAATGCTGCAGGTACTGGGTCGACGGCGGAACCACGATGATGAGCCGAGGTTTTCCATCGACGAATGACTCGCTCGGCGCGTAGACCTTGGTGATGCCCCACGACTCATAAAAGCTCGGGATGCGGATCGCCTTATCCGGTTGGACACCGAGATAAGCAAGCGCCGATGAAGGTCTGCCTCCGTAAACGAAACCCACGACTTTCCCCTCAACGAGCGCGCGCGAAGTCTTTTCGCCCAACCGCTGATGAACGTAAGTGTTGAGATCATGCAGTGAATGATCCGTTGAACTCGCGCTCTTCGCCCGAATCGAAACATAATTCTTCAACGGCTTTTTCACATCAACGAGCGTGAGCGGAGGTGGAGGCCAGATCCCACTCCAACTCTTTCCCATTTCAAGCGCCGGATTTGCGTAAGATGGATCGAGAATCGCTCGCTGAAATTCAGCGATAAATCGCTCGCGATCCTCTTTCGACTCAACGACGGCATCCATCGTGAGGACTTCCGAGTAAAGGTCACGCAAGAGCTCAAGGTAGGTGGCGCGATCATTATCGTTCGCGGGAAGTGCCGCAAACACCACCTGAACCGCGCTGAGAATGAGAATGGCGCCCGCGAGGCGCATCCACCGAATCACGGAAACGCCACCTTGCAGGCCGCGGGCGACGGAGCCGTCAAGCCGAAGCGCACGTCGATCTCCGATCGCACGTCGACCGAAGCCGTGGGCCGCCTTGGAAGTTTCTGCATCCGTTCGCGAATGAGAGCCTCGAAGTGGACACCATCGATATAAGCAAGCTCCTCTCGCGTCGGCGGAAGTTTTCTCAATAATTGTTCAACGACCTCTCGAGGCATCTTCTCGCGAACCGCGATCAGAAGACGCGCTTCCGCAAGAATACGTTCAACCCGATCCGCCGTCTTCGCATCAAGGGCGCTCGCGCGCTTCGGATACTGCTGCTTGAGCCGCGCGTTTGCTTTCTTTAGGACATCAATCCGATCTTTCGCGAGATCCTCGATCGTGATGGCGCGCTCAAACGCCTCCACCATTCGCTCCGCGCCCTTGCGGTTCGAACGTAGTTCAACCTCAACACCGAGAGTTCCCTGACCCGCGTACTCCATCTGGTAAAGATGATCGATGAACACCCCGCCGCGTTCAAAAGCCGTATGAGCATTCCGCGTGAGTTCCGTCCCGAGCGTCAGTTGCGGCCAATTCCGCTCGGTCATCTCGACGAAACGCTCCACCGGCAACTTAAAAACGAAGAGCGGCGCTCGGCCGTCGATGAGTTCATCAAGAAATCTTTTGTTCTTCCTCGCGTATCTCCAGGCATAGTTCGCGGTCGGCGTCCAATACCGAACCCCGCGCGGCTTCTCACCCTTAAGCCAGCCATCGATTTCGCCGGGCTTCTCTCCGCCGCGATAAAGCGTGACGTACCCATCCCGCGAATGATGCTCGAGAATAAAGTCCCTCAAATAATCCTGAAGCCGCGTCTGTTTGATACCCATTGGTCTGATCTCGAGAACGAGGGGATTCGTCGAAAGCTTGTTCGCCTTCAACCAAGCTGCCACCTCATCCATATCCTGCCGAGGAGCCGGCCGGCCTTCGCGCTTCGCCTGCTCAATCTCCTGTTTGTGCGCATCCCACCACTCATCGGTCTGATAGTAAGTTGGCGTATACCGGCTCGTCGCCATCGGCATCAACAAAATCGGACTCTCGGGATTCCGCGGATCCAGCGTCTGAATGAAATACGAAAATTTAGTTTTCGTATTCACGTCCACACGCCCCTGACCATCCTGGATCTTCACCTGCTCAACAGTCAGCGGCTCAACGAGGTCACCCGGATGCTGATCGAAAGCCTTGACGATCTTGCGTGCTCGCACCGAATCGAGCGATTCCGCCCGCGCAGGCACAGACGCATGCACCATGATTGCCGCTGCTATACCAATGAAAACACGCATGATCTAGAGCCTCTCCGAGTGTCCTCCTTGTGTTCCAAGTTCCGTTCCACCCCGAGCAAGCGCCAGAACCGCGCACGCATGTCCACAGAATTGACAGCGCCGCGATTGGGCGGGGTTGGATGGGGAGTTCGGAGCTGCGGGCTCTGGCCTCTGGCCTCTGGCCGGGATGGCCTCTACAAGAAGTCCGTGATCGGTCGCCCGGTCTTCCTCGCCTTACGATCCGCTTCATCAAATCGCTCAACTCCATCACGCGCGCTCCCACCG
>SXSP01000279.1 GCA_005792225.1 Bdellovibrionales bacterium
CTGAACGATCAAATTACGAAATAACGAATTCATTCCACCCTCAAAAAGAGAAAGCTCAACACTCAAACTTGCATTTTCATGACTTCGTTGTACGCATCGATGATCTTGTTACGAACTTGGACCATCATGCGAACCGCGATGTCGGCTTTCTCCGCCGCCATCATCACTTCCGGAATGTTCGTGGTCTTGCCGGTCGCAAGCATCTGCGCCTGCTTGTCGGAATCCTTCTGAAGCTGATTCACGGTTCCAACCGCGTCTTTGAGGGTGTCGGCGAACGACTTCCCATCTGAGGGAGTCGCCGACATGGGCTTCATCTGATCCGCGCGCATCTCGCTCGCGGTCTTGCCGGTCTCGATGAGAGACTGTCCTTGGCGAATCGTCAAACCGTCCATGGTTTGCTTCTTTCCTCCGGTCGGTGGACCGGATCCTCTTGTGGAGCGGGTTTGCAGCCAAACTCCGCTTCTTCCATTATCTTACCTGTTTTTCTTCAACTCAAAACTGGGAATAGGACCGGAAAAATGTTCCCCGACCAGGCAATTCACGAAGCACCAGCCACCGAACCATTTCCTACTAACCGGCCTGCCTATCACCCGTGTCCTCACCGATCGCCGGTCACCCGCGTCCCTGGACCGCCTGCCCGCTTGCCTGCTTGCCCGCTTGCCCACAACGATTATCTACCGAGCTCGAGCGACGTCATCGCCATATCTTTCGTCGCGTTCAGCGCGCTCACGTTCGCTTCGTACGCCCGTGTGGCCTGGATCATATTCGCCATCTCTTCCATCAGATTGATATTCGGATAAGCGACGTATCCATCCTCGTTCGCATCGACATGGTCGGGCTCATATTTCATGAGCGGAGCCTTGCGGTCGACGGTCACGTCGGTGACCTGGACCCGCGCGATGTCTTTTTGCGGCTGCGAGGTCAAAATCTCCCCGAACGATTTCGCGTCGGGAATGGATTCGAGGATGACGTCCTTCCGTCGGTACGCACCACCCTCGGGGGTCCGGGTCGTATTGACGTTGGCGATGTTGGAAGAAATCGTATTCATGCGCATGCGCTGGGCGGCCATGCCGCTGGAGCTCACGCGAAGTCCACTTAGGATATCCATCTATTATCTTCCTCCGTCAGTCGCGGCGTACTTGAGTGCGGCCATCTTTTTATTGATGAGCTGGATCGCCGCCTTGTACATGATGCTGTTCTCGGCGAGCGCGGTCATTTCGCGTTCGACGTTCACCGTGTTCCCGTCGTTATTGACGTCAACATCCGGATTTTCGTAGATATCGGCCTTGATACGGGAGAGCGCCCCGGGCCCCGTAGGATAGTGGCCAGGCTGTTCGCCTTGGAGTTTCCCGATGTCTTCGAGGTCCAGAGCGCGCGTGAGCGCGTCCTCGAAGTCGAGCTTCTTAGCTTGGTAGCCGGGCGTTTCCGCGTTCGCGATATTCGACGAGATGACATTGTTTCGCGTCTGCCGGAGGTTCAAGCTCGCGCCGAGCGCCCGCGTGGTTTTATCGAATAAATCAGCCATTCGATCTCTCCTCCACCGTCGCGCCCGCGGGTGCGACTCCATATTCATGCAACTTGTTTCTCAAAGTTCGGATGCTGATGCCGAGAAGCTGGGCCGCCTTCGTGCGGTTCTGGCTCGTGTATTCGAGCGTCTTCATGATGAGGCGTCTCTCGGCTTCTTCGATTGTCATTCCCGGAACCAAGTCTCCACCTTGTGTCGGCTGAGGCTTGAATCCCGCAATCTCGATGTCGTCGGCGGAGATTTCCGGCTGCGCCGACATCAAGATCGAACGCTCGATCACGTTCTCAAGTTCGCGAACGTTTCCGGGCCATTTCCAACTTTTGAGTTTCTGGACCGCCTCCGCGCTCAGACGCTTTTCAGATTTACCGTTCACGAGGCCGGAGACTTCCGTGAAGAATCGCGCGAGCTCCTCGATATCGCGAGGGCGGTTACGAAGAGCCGGGATCGCGAGCGGGATCACGTTCAATCGGTAGTAGAGATCTTCGCGAAACTGGCCGGCCTTCACCATCGCCGGGAGATCGCGGTTTGTCGTCGCGATCAAACGGACGTTCACCTTGACTGGTGCCTTCGCACCCAAACGCTCCACTTCACCCTCTTGGATGACGCGAAGAAGTTTCGCTTGAAGAATCAGCGGCATTTCACTGATCTCATCGAGAAGGAACGTGCTTTGATTCGCGAGTTCAAATTTTCCGGGCTTCATTTGCACGGCGCCCGTGAACGCGCCCTTTTCAAAACCGAAGAGCTCGCTCTCGAGGAGATCCGCCGGAATGGCCGCGCAATTGACGGCAACGAGGCGACGCGAGGCCCGAGGGCTCTTCGCGTGAATGTAGCGCGCGAGAATTTCTTTTCCCGTGCCGCTCTCACCCGAAATCAAAATGGTCGCGCGGCTCGAGGCCACGTTGCTCGCGAGATGAAGAAGACGCTTCATCTCCGGATCGGCCGTTCTCACGGCTTGTTCTGCTGACATCTCGTTGACCCCTTCCATGGGACTCAAACCTTAGCGCTTCGCCGCTCCTGGCTCGTCGCTCGCGCGCATATCCGCCGCTGCGGGGATGCGCTTTAAATACTTTTTGTATTCGTTCTGCCATTTCGCGCCCTGCATTTGGTCCGCGGCCAAGCGGTGCCAAACGTTGTCGCGCTCGGGCTTTAGTTCGGCCCATTCTTTTTCGGCACCCTTGAGATCACCATCCTCAAAGAGGATGCGCCCCAGTTGGTAACGAACCGACGACATCGGCCGCGTCGCCTCGTACTCCGAAAGGAGATCACGGTACGCCTTGATGCCCTGGGCTCTCTGACCGCGAGAAATAAAGAGATCACCGCGAAGTTCGAGTGCCTGGGCATGAACATCGGGCGGCATGTAATCGCCGTTGGCGTGAAACTCCACGATCTTCGCCAAGTGCTCATCCGCCTCTTTGAAATCCTTCGTTTTCGAGAGAATCTTCGCCAACCGAAGATGAAGAGAGGCGGTTAATCGTGGGTCACCATTCCAAGTCTTGATGAGTTCCGTGAGATATTTCCGCGCGCTCGCCGCCTGACCGCGAGCTTCGGCGACATCGGCCGCGACTTCCGCATGCTCAATCTGCTCGGGCTCCGAGAGACGCGCGATGTTTTTGATCTTCTTCAGTTCAGCCTCGGCTCCGGAGAAGTTTTTACCTTTTGCCGCTACCGCCGCCATGCGGAGACGAATCGATTCTTCACTCGGCGTTGCCTCGTGGAGGGGCAGATCCGCTCCCGGCTTTCTTTCCGCCAGGCGCTTGAGAGTCTGCCCGTAAATCGATTCGGCTTCTTTAAAAACACCGGCTTGCTCATAGGCACGCCCGACGTAAACCGGAAGGTCCAAGCGATTTGAATTCTTCAACCAACCCTGCGACTCGCGGCTATAACGACGGAGGGCTTCAATGAAGTTCCCCTTCTCTCCCGCATCTCGAATTGCTTCCGTCATGTTCTCGCCGATCCGGGCGACGAACTTCTCTTTGTTCGGCGACACTGGATTTTTCTGAAAGTAGTCGACAAGAAGTTTCGATGCTTGATCAAACTCATCACGTTGGTTGTAGCCATCGGCGATGAGGAGCGTGCTGAATTCCTCGATTCCGGGAAGCTCCGGCGCCTTCTTCGTCGCATCGTCATCCGGATGCTTCGAGAACTTGATGCCAGCTTCTTTTTCTTCCGCGTGACCACCTTCTTTCCCCTCGCCCTCGGGACGGGCGTTGGCATCGGCGGTCTTCGTCTCTTTTTTATCGACTTTCTTTTCTTCTTTTTTCTTCTCGACCGGGCGGTTCGCGTATTTTTTGGTGATCGCTTGAACTTCCTCAAGTGCCGCCTTCAACTCTTTTTCACGCATCGAAGGCATTCTCGAGGTCAACATGCGAATGCGAGCAACGCCGGCTCCCGGGGTTGCGCGGTAACGGAAGTAACTCTCGAGAAACGCACCTTCGGCGCGTTTTGCATCGGCACCGAGAATTCCGAGCAGTTCACCCATTCTGGTCATCGCGTAGCCGCCGTGCTCGTGATCCGGAAATTTCTGAAGAAATTTGCCGTAGCTGTCCAAGCCCTCGCGGTACTTCTCGAGGTTGAATTCAGCTTCCGCGATGTTGTAGAGCGCGTTCGGAAACGTTCCGGCTGCTTCCGGAAATCTCTTCATCGCGGCTCTGTACTGATTGATCGCCTCCGGATAGTCTTTTTTGCGGAAGTAAACATCGCCTTTTCTAAACGCCGCCTCTTCGCGTCCTTTTTGAGTTTTCCCGTGCTTCTCAATCTGATCGAAGAGGTTGTAGGTGTCGTCGAAGCGGTTCAGCAGCAAGTAAGCCGAAGCCGTCGAAAGGTTCACGCGGTCCATGTGCTTCGAATCAGGATTCGTGCGGGCAAATCGCTGGAACGCTTTCAGGGCCGCGAATGAGTCACCCCGACTCAAATACGAATAACCTATCAAGAGCAAAGTACGGGGCGTGATGGGAGAATCCGGAAACTTCTCGCTGAGCTGAAGATACGCGTTCATCGCGATCTCAAAATCAGTCTGGGAGTTTTCGCCGCGATAGATATTGTAATGAGTATCGGCGACCAGATAGCGCACAATCTCGGTGTACTGACTTTCAGGATAATTATGGAGGAACTCACTAGCCGTTTTGAGGAGCAGGGCCGGCTTTTCCTCTTTGAATAAACGCAAGAGAACCCGTGCTTCCGCGTTCTCGCGAGAATCGGTCGGAATGATGTCGTACGTGGGCGGCGTGAGCAAAAGCGCTTTGAGCTGCGGAACGCCAAGATCCAGCATCGGAAACGGCAAGTAGAAGTTCGTGCGGCTCTCCGCGATCGCCTCGGGCTTGATCTCGTAATCCTTGATGGCAAACCGACTAAACTCAGGATCGCCGCCGTCAAAAATCCCGTGCATGAAGTCCTTGCGGGTACTGAGTTGCTCGGCGAGCGACGGTGCGGGAGGAAGATCCGCCTTGGCCACCATCACGAAATCACCGCCCGCGGGCTTACGCTTTTCCTTCTCCTTGGCTGCGGTTTTTTTCGCCGGCAAGACTTTAGGCGGGTTCACCACGGCACTCTCTTCGTCGTCCTCGAACTCAGGAGCCGCCGCCTTGGCCTTAGGAGTCGCTTCCTTCGGGAAAAAGTCCACGATCAGTCGCGACGGTTGATCGGTCATGTAGTCAAAAAAGTCGGCGACATTGGTGACCGTGAAGGTGATCTCGGATTTACCGTCGATTCCGCTCTCGACGACCGTGATGGACTTCACGAGATGATCCGTATGAGCTTTCAACTTCGCGACCGCGTCGGGCTTGAGCGCGGGAAGGGCCAGCGTGACTTTATCGGCTCCCGATTTTTTGAGATCGTATTTCCAGTCTTTGGCGCCCGTGAATTCAAGATGAAGCGCGTCGCCGATGCGACTCAGCTCGAGGCCGACGGGACTGCTCGAAGAGTCAGCAGACGCTCGGCTCGACCCGAGGACGCCAAAGAGGAGTCCAAAGACGCAGGCCGCGACAACCGCGAAGTGCAAGAGGGGCTTACGGACTTTGGGCTCATTCGCGAACACTCGACTCGACTCCTTCTGATTCATCCACGGGTGACTATCAGTGAAGAGAGCATATCCAGTGCCAACGGCTGCCGTATTTCCTAAGTCTATCACGAACGATTTCAGGTCACACGCGCCGGTCTCAGCTGTCCCAAGGACGATGACAAAGAAATGACGGAAAGAGTGTTTTTGACGTCATAGAATCGACCCGACTAACGAATAATTCAAAATACCGTCTCAGATCCAGTTGCGATTTGAGACGATGACACCGATAAGAAACGACAGAAGAAATGCGACGGACGGCTTGATTTTGTCCCCTAGAAAAGACACCTTAGGTTACGAATGATGCGTGCAACTTGGATTCACTTCTCGAAAGCTCAGCTCCTCATAGCGCTCGCCGCGTGCGGACTCGCCGCGCCCGCTTGCGTTTCGGTCAACATTGGACCGAAGGGAAACCAAAAAGCCAACGACGTCGAATTCAAGGAGCCCTCGGCCCCTTACGATGAACTCGATAAGACGGCGGCCGACAGTGCTTGGCAGAACAAGAACAACGGGAACACCATCAGCTACTACTCCAGTTGCAAGGATCCCGCGGATGCCCCCATCGATGCCGTCATGCGCGATCTCTTCTCCGAACTTCGTGAATTAAGAACAATTCAAACCGGAAACGTGATCTACAACGGTCGCGAAGGCCAAGACACCGAAGTCGAGGGCCGCCTCGATGGAGTTCCGACTCGAATCCGCGCCGTCGTGTTCAAAAAGAACGACTGCACGTACACCATCAGCTACATCGGCGTGCCCAAATCATTCGAGGAAGATCGGGCGCGCTTCAATGAATTTCTCGGGAATTTCCGAGCGCCCTAATGAGCGGTCAGCCCCAAGTCCAGCGTCCTCTCCATGACTTCGCGGTTTCCTTCGGCGAGAAGATGCTCGCATTCACACGCGCCCTTGGCGGCGCGGGCCTCCTGATGCATCAAGTGCTGCGCGAACTCTTTCGTCGCCCCCTGCACGTGCGGCTCCTCGCGGAGCAAGTTTACTTCATCGGGGTCCAATCTCTCGGCCTGATTTTCATTACGTCCCTGAGCACCGGCATGGTCATGGCCCTCCAGTTCGGTCTTGGCCTCGAAAAATTCGGCGGCAAACTCTACGTCCCCAAGATCGTTTCGCTCTCGATTTTGCGCGAAATGGGCCCCGTCTTTTGCAGTCTCATGCTCGCGGCTCGCATTGGCGCCGGCATCGCCTCCGAAATCGGATCGATGACCGTGACCCAACAAATCGATGCGATCCGTGCCCTCGGCACCTCACCGATCAAGCGCATCGTCCTTCCCCGAGTTCTCGGATGCTTCATCGCCGTTCCCCTGCTTTGCGCAATGGGCAACTTCTTCGGTATTCTCGGAAGTCTCATCGTCGGTGTCACCGAGCTGGGCTTAGATCCGTTGTTCTACTACCAAAAGGTTCTCGCAACCTGCACGATCACCGATTACGTCACGGGAATCGGCAAAACGTTCTTCTTTGCACTCTTTATCAGCGTGACCGCGTGCTACTTCGGTCTCAATGTTCGCGGTGGAACTCAAGGCGTGGGAAGCGCCACAACCCGAGCGGTGGTCACGTCTTCTGTCATGATTTTGGTTGGCGATTTCTTCCTAACGAAACTCTTTTTCATTCTCCTGGAGAAATAGGATGGCGATTCAGGGAGAAAAAAACCAAATCGCCGTCGAGTTCCAAAATTTCAAGAAACGTTTCGGAACCAAACTCGTCCACCGGGACGTTTCGTTTCAAGTTCGCAAGGGCGAGTGCTTGGGTCTCCTCGGAGGTTCGGGCGCGGGTAAATCGGTCATCCTACGAAGCTTGATCGGACTCGAAAAGCCAGACGAAGGTCAGATTCTCGTCGATGGCGAAGACATCACGAAAATGGGCGAACGCGATCTGATCGAGATCCGAAAGAAAGTCGCCTACGTTTTTCAAAACGGCGCGCTCTTTGACTCCATGTCGGTTTACGAGAACCTCGCTTACCCTCTCCGCGCGCACACGAAGCTGAACGAACGGGAAATTGCCGACCGGGTTCACGAACAACTCGACGAATTCGGCTTAGCGGGAAACGAAAAAATCTTTCCCGCAAACCTCTCGGGCGGGATGCAAAAGCGCGTCGGCCTCGCCCGATCGATCATCTTGCAACCGAAAATCGTGCTCTATGATGAGCCAACGGCGGGACTTGACCCCTACAATACGATTCGCATTCAAGAAATGATTCTTCGACTCAAATCAAAGGGCGTGACGGCGATTTTCGTCACGCACGACATGCCGAGCGTGTTCGCCGTGTGCGACCGCATCGCTCTTCTTCTCGAAGGAAAGGTTTCCGCCATCGGAACCCGCGAGGAACTTGAGCGAGCTCCGGAAGGCAAACTCGGCCGCTTCGTCACCGGCCAGGAGTTATAAAGTGGAAAGTCAAAAGCGCGGCCTCGAATACAAAGTCGGCATCTTCATCGCGGCAGGACTGCTTGCAGCCATGATCGCGATCCTTCTTCTGGGCGGAGACAAAGTCTTCTTCACGAAGTATCTCACCCTCCGCACGAAGTTCAGCGAAGTCTCCGGTCTCTTTCCCGGAAGCGTCGTGAGCCTTGCCGGTCTGCCCGTCGGAAACGTCGATTCCATCGACTTCGCGCCCGCAGAGAACAAACTCGAACTTCGTTTGAAGATCAACACCGTCTACCAGAACCGCATTCTCGACGGCACCGTCGCGGAAGTTCGCACCCAAGGCGCCTTAGGTGATAAGTTCATCTACCTCGTTCCAGGTCCCACGGGCGGCCGCGTTCTCTCGAACAACGACGAGATTCGCGCGGTTGAAACCGACTACATGAAACTCCTCACCGACCGCGAAGACGGCGTCGCCCGCGTCGTTGACCTCATCAAAGAACTCCACGTCTTCGTCGCAAGCATCAATCAAGGCGGTCAAACCGGCATCATGATGAAGAACATGGGCGAAGCCTCGGCAAAATTAAAGTCAACGCTCACGCAACTCGACGGCCTGCTCGCCGAAGTTCGCGGCAACATCCCCGAAAACAAAAAACTTCAAAAGTCGTTGATCAGCCTCGCCAACGTCCTCGAGAAAATCGATAAGGGCCAAGGCACCCTCGGTCAACTCATCAACGACCCTTCAGTTCACCAAAGTCTTAAAAATTTCTTGGGCGGTTCGCCCCGCAACCAATACATGAAGGGCATGATCCGCGAGACGATCGAAAAGGCGGAAAAGTAAAGTTACAGACCGGGAGAATTCGGGGACTTGAGTTCAACCCGAACGCTCTCGTAGAGAGACTTCTCTTTCAGTATATATTCGATCTCGTCGGCTTTGAGTAATTTGAGTTCCAGGTTGCCGTCGCTATAGCGAATTCTGAAGTGGCCCGAATACTTCTTGAGGTAACGGTTGATCTTTTCGATCTTCCGCTCAACGGCCCCCAAGACCTTCTCTTTTAGGGTCTTATCGCCTTTGACCCGCAAAATGTGCTCTTTTAACTTCGTGTTTGAACCTCGCTTCGAGTTGATTTCACCGACTTCAATTTCGTTCTCGTAAAGAGCAACGAAATGATCCTCGTAATACTCCGAATTTTGGTAGGTCGGAGCATGACGACCCGGATTGTCCTTCGTCTTCTGACACCCGAAGCAGAAGGACAAACAGATGAGAGTGAATAGCAACGGCCTCCGCGATGAAAACATCCCGACAGTTTTAATCCGGCTTGAGTGACGTTTCTAGATGTCAAAATTCTGACAGTCTAAATCGTGAAAAAAGTATATCGGTCTGACCGATGATTCTTTAACTTAGTGGGATGGCGCTCTCACGATTCATCCTGCCGATCGCATTGGCCATGATTGTAGCATTGCTCTCGGGTTGCGCCTCGAAGAGCTATCGCGGTCGGCACCAATACGTCCACGTTCCTACGGAACCGAGTGAGAGCAAGATCGAGTTCCAAGGTAAACAGATTGAATCGAGGTCAGGACTTATTTACCTCCCGCGCGCCAGGGAAGCAAAGATCGTCGTGACTCACGGAAATCAACGGCGCGAGGTTCAACTTTCCTCGCGATATCGTTGGAAAGAGAGTTTCCTCCCCAACCTCGTCTTTCTTTTCGGCGCTCCCATCGGTTGGGCGGTCGATCACTTCTCAGGCGCCGCTTACGACCTTGAGGATCCTCAACCAGTTCGTTTTGCGAAAGAAACCTCTGCAGACTCACCTGTAGTTGCCATCGCACCTCCTCTCGCACCCACCTTTGCTCTCTCGGATGAGGCAGCAGAGTATTTTTCGGCAAAGCTCGCTCCAAAAAATCAGGTTCGAAACTTTAAGCAGTCACTTCGTGTCTTCCAAGAATCCGGTTTCGACTTCGACTCGGTTCCGACCGACATCCAATCCAAGAGGGAGGTTCTCTATCACTTGGATGCCGACCAAGTGTTTCTCTCGTCGGTTCAAATGACCCCTGATGGCGTCATCTATAGGGGATCAAGTCAAAACCTTTACGGTGTTCCAGTTCCCGGTACCGAAATCGAGTCCAAAAATATTGTAGGTCACGCGCCTGCGGTCCTTCCTCAATTTTCTGAATGGTTTCACCTTCTGCCGAACACCATCGGGGTGGAAGCGGTAAATAGAAACTTTTACGCCGAGGTCGATGGAACTTCACGGCAGGCTGCCAACGTAAAAAATGATTCAGCGATCTTGAATGCACTTAGTTACTTCGACTCGCTTTCTCTCACTCACTTGGTGAGACCACGCCCCAATGGCAGCTCTCGGGGAACATTCAACTTCTTGCCCTCGTTGCGGAGCTCTTATTTGAACGTTTTCTTCCCGGATGAGCCTCGCCTCGCGAATGTCGAGTTTGAATATGTCCAACTTGCCGTTGGCTACGGAGTCGAGGGTGGCGTTCAGTTCGGAAAGAACTTTGCCTACATTCGCTATATTCCAATGCTCGGATGGCACCAATTGAAATGGACGCAGCCCGAAGGCACCCGCGAGAGTGAAACTTCGGTTCTCTCACAAGTCCATGTCGAGTTCGGTTACATTTACTTTCTCGACAGCAAACTGAGTGCCAGAGTCTTCTTCAAATCGATCAACACTTCGAACGAGCTTTGGACAATCGCCGCGAAAAAGGTGAATCCAACAATCACCAGTGCCGGTAGCTCCACGGAGTCGCTGGTCGGTATTTCTTTGGGGTACACCTTTCCCGATTTTGCTCGCTAGTTCGCTCTTTTCTCGCCCTAAACAATCGCGCCCGAGACAATGAAGTCGCCAACACAAATTGAAACTGTTTTTGCGCCTGAGTCTGACTTCATTCAGTGTGAGGATCCGTCGTGAGGGAGGTGCACTCATGAAATGGCGAGGACGCAAGGGAAGTGACAACATCGTCGATCAACGAAGCTTCGGAGGTCGCGGCACCGCGATGGGTGGCGGCACCCTCATTATCGGTGCGATCATCTATTTTCTTCTCGGCGGAAACCCCATCGACTTCGTCGCGCAAAACACGGACGTCGCCTCGCAACGCTCACCCGCTTCGGTATCGAACGCCGAAGACGGTCGAAAAGAATTCGCCTCCGTCGTTCTCGCCGACACCGAAGATGTTTGGATCGAGCAGTTCCGCGCCGCCGGCCTCACGTACGATCCACCGAAGCTTGTTTTGTTTCAAAATGCGGTTCGCTCGGCGTGCGGCTCGGCGAACAGCGCCGTTGGTCCCTTCTATTGCCCCGCTGACCGGCGAGTTTATTTGGATCTCTCGTTCTTTGATCAACTCTCCCGCGATCTCGGCGCACAAGGTGATTTTGCGGGCGCCTACGTGATCGCGCACGAGATCGGTCATCATATCCAGAAGCTTTTGGAACTCGATCGCAGTCGGCGCGACAATAGGTCTTCCGTTCAGCTCGAACTCCAAGCCGATTGCCTCGCCGGTGTTTGGGCGCACCAAACTGAAGCTTCCAAAGACGTGATTGAAGCCGGTGATATTGATGAAGCCCTGGGAGCTGCGGCGGCGGTTGGAGATGACCGACTTCAGGAGCGCAGCCAAGGTTACGTCGTACCCGACTCCTTTACACACGGAACTTCCGAACAAAGGGCGTCCTCGTTCAGGAAAGGTTACTCGGGAGGCCGCCTCGGCTCCTGCGTTCAGATGTAATTTGTCTAGGACTGCTCGCCGTCGGGAAGACGGGTCGCCGCGCGCTTACTCAGCGTGAATTTCACCTGATGCACGACGATCTTACCCAGGTGCTGGTTGACCTTATCTTTAACCGGCTCTTGGAAATACCAGAGCTGCTGCATCCAGGTTGAGTGCCTGACCCAGACGAATAGAGTTCCTTTTTCAAGCGCTGCGGGGCAGGTCTGTTCGGCGATCATTGGACCCACGATTTGCGGCCACTGTTGTTCGAGCCTCCATCGCAAAAAACCGTCAGAAAGCTGAGACTTGCTATTTTGCAGCAAGACTTGTAGGACATCCGCAGCCGCCGTTAAGTGACTGCTCTTCCTGCCCTGATTTTTCTTCGGTGGCCTATAAGGCACATCGCCGTCGTGAACGCTCATTGATTAGGAATTAACATGGCCGAGCAAAAATCGACAATCCATATCGTGGGAGCAGGACTTGCCGGCTCCGAGTGCGCCCTCCAACTCGCCGAACTGGGACATGATGTCGTCCTCATTGAGATGCGTACCGCCGGCGTTTCGACCCCCGCTCACAAAACGGATCAATGCGCCGAACTCGTTTGCTCAAACTCTTTCGGAAGCCTCGCCAATGGCTCCGCGCCCGGTCAGCTCAAGTGGGAAGCCGAACAACTCGGTTCTAAAATCCTCGAAGCTTCTTGGGAAGCCCGGGTTCCCGCCGGCCAAGCCCTCGGCATGGATCGCGAGGTTTTCGCCCGCGAAGTCACGCGCATGGTTCAAGCTCATCCCCGCATCCGCGTCGAATCCCGCGTCGTTCGCTCGTTGGACGAACTTCCCCGCCCGTGCGTTGTCGCCACCGGCCCACTCACCGGAGACGATCTCGCGCGCTCGATGCAAGAACACTTTGGCGATGAGTTTCTCTACTTCTTTGACGCCATCGCACCGATTGTTTCCACCGAATCCATCAACATGGAAATCGCGTGGCGCGCCGATCGTTGGGATAAAGGAACCAAGGACTACATCAACTGCCCACTCTCGAAACGTGACTACCACTTCTTCATCGAAGAAGTAAAAGCGGCGAAGAAAACTGAGCCCAAAGAGTTTGAAAAAGACACGCCCTTCTTCGAGAGTTGCATGCCGATCGAGGCGATGATCGACCGCGGAATCCTCACTCCCCGCTTCGGCCCCATGAGTGCCAAGGGACTGCGCGATCCCCGAACAGGAAACGTTCCGTTCGCCGTTGTTCAGCTTCGCCAAGACAACAAAGAAGGCACGGCCTACAATATGGTCGGCTTCCAAACAAAAATGGCTTATGCCGATCAAAAGCGAGTCTTCCGCCTGATCCCCGGTCTCGAGAACGCCGAATTCCTGAAACTCGGAAGCATCCACCGCAACCTGTACATCAACACGCCCAAGCGCTTGAATCGAGATCTCTCTTCCAAAAAAGATCCTTGGCTCTTCTTCGCGGGTCAGATCACCGGCGTTGAAGGTTACTTCGAATCCACCTGCATGGGTCTTCTCGTCGCGCGTTTCATCGACGAAAAAAAGCGCGGCCGACTCGCGATCGACGCCTCCAACATCGACGAGATCCTTCCTCCGCGCGAGACCGCGCTCGGCTCCCTGCACGCGGCGATTACCGACGAAACAAAAATCGAGCACTTTCAACCGACGAACATCAACTTCGGCCACATGCCCGCCATCATTGAACCCGAAGGCGTTCGCCGCATGGACAAACAACTCAAGCGCTCGATGCAAGTCTCGCGCGCCCGCGACGCCATGAAGTCATGGATCACCCGCGAAGGCCTCACCCCGCGCGCCAACTCGCGCGTCGAACGTGCCGCCGCCGACCTCGTCGCCGCGACCGAAGCTGCTCTCGCCGCCAAGTCCGCCGCCTCCGCGCTCACCGGCCTCGTGCCTGGCCTCGTCGTCACGGAGCCCGCCCCTTGATTGCACGCATCGCAATTTTCGCCGTCATTGCCGTCGCCATGTACTTTGCCGTCGGCACATCCGCCATGTTCCAGCGCGCCCGCATCAACCCCGCTGCCCGCACCGCCCAGATCGAATCCGCCGTCGCCGATCTCGCCCACTACCTCCGCTCTTTTTGTTTACACAACAAGCGCGCACCCACCGCCGATGAGTTCACCGAATTCGCCGCGCAAGAGCAGAAGTACTTAACCGCCGTTTCATTCAATGAAGTTGAATTCGTATCCCCTGAACTCTGCCGCGCCCGCCTTAAGTTCCGCGCCGACGGCCGTGATTTCGAAGTGGTACTTCCACTCGCTGAGCGCTGGAAGCTTACGCCTGCGGCTGCAACTCCCGCGAAGTGATCTGCCTTCGTTTTCAACGAAAGATCCGCCGGTATCCGACCACGCATGTCCTGAAAAACAAACGGCCAGGGTTTGAACCCTGGCCGCACCTTGCAGACGGTATCACCCGCCGGCTTAGTTCGCTCTCCAGAAAGGAGAGTCGATGAAGAATCACCAACACGATTCTTATCGGCGATCGCTTGAGATCCTTAGAGTCTTACTTGGATTGCAGGTTCTGCTTTTCAAGCTTCTGCTCGTTTGGTCTCAGCTCGCACTCTTAATGCTGTAGGGCTTAGACGAAAGTCTGTGGGTAACGGGCCTATTGAGATGCAACTAACCTGAGAGCTTCTAGGCCGGCACCATCGCGAACGGGTCTCGCGACGGCACGTGCGGCCACCTGATCCTCACTCCACCGTCACCGACTTTGCGAGGTTTCGCGGTTGATCGACGTCGTACCCCAATGCATCGGCAACGTGGTACGCGAGGAGTTGCAGCGGGATCGCCTCGAGGATCGGGTTCACGGTCCACTCGGCCGCGGGCAGTGACAAGTAGTAGTCGCTGATATTGCGGAGAGCGTGGTCGTCGCCGGTTCCGAGCGAGATGATTTTTCCGCCGCGCGCGCGCGCTTCTTCGAGGTTGCTCACGGTTTTTTCATAGTGTTGATCTTTTGGGGCGACCATCACGATGAGCATGCGTTCGTCGATGAGGGCGAGTGGCCCGTGCTTCATTTCGCCGGCGGCGTAGCCTTCGGCGTGCATGTAAGCGAGTTCTTTGAGTTTCAAGGCGCCTTCGAGGGCCAGTGGGAAGTTCACCCCGCGGCCCATGTACAAGAGACCGCGAAAGCCTTTGAGCGTTTCTGCGGCTTCGGCGAAGAACTTTTCGTAAGAGAGTACGGCTTCCATCTGCGCGGGGGCACCGAGGAGAGCTTCGACGAACTCCGCCTCTTGAGTTGCCGAAATCACGTCGCGCACGCGGCCCAAATAAACTGACAGAAGATTGATTACGGCAAGAGTCGAAACAAAAGCCTTCGTCGAAGCCACGCCGACTTCCGGGCC
>SXSP01000280.1 GCA_005792225.1 Bdellovibrionales bacterium
GGGAGCAAATCTTCTCCGGCGAAGTCGATGGTCGACGTCGAAAACGGATCCGGATCAAAATCATCGGTGAGGTGTAGGGTCTTCGGGTGCGTGCCGATTTGTCTCTCAAATGTTAAATTGCCTTCATTTGGTGGACACAATCTCGCGTGTTAGATCCGTGGGTCATGAAAAACTTCAAATCGACTCATCTTGTATGCGCAATTGTAATTTCATCTCTCACCCTCTCGGGCTGCTCAAAGGAGTTCACTCCCGCAGAGACTGAGACCACTCCGGGTGCAGGACTCTCGCAACCCCGTGAGTTACGCGTTTCTTCCTCCCAGGGTGATTGCTCTTGGCTTGTCGGGACATGGCACTGCGATGCTCAAGGTTCAAAACCCCAGAGAGATTTCTCCATCACTGAAATCGGCGGGGAAGGCGTAATCACCTACCGAATTGTTTCTAGTCAGGAAGGGACCTCGGCCGAAACCCGCGAATATCCATTGGACGGTGTCTGGCGGACGACGGTCGACGCCGATCTCGGCGGGCGCGAGGTTCAACGCAGGGGCGTCTGTCGACCGGGGCACCTTGAAATTGCAGCCGAAGTCTCGGATCAGCGTGATCATCCTGCTTTAGTGACGACATTCCAAAAGACATCGCTCAACACGTTCGAATTTATTGTGGGACCTGAGGGTCTTACGGCCGCGGATGCGACAGGTCTGGTTACCACGTTGTCTTGCGAGCGGCGTTGATCATTTAAAAATATCCTTCAAACCGTCGAGACCCTTTTTCTTGATACTGTCTTGAAGCTGATCGATCTTGTTCTGCACGCCTTTTTTTAGCTCTTGTTCCGCCGTCTTTCGCGCGAGCTGCGAAATCGTCTCTTGCGCGAAAGCCACTTCGGGCTTTAGGAGGTTGCCCTGAATCTTCAGCGGGATCACAAATCGACCTTGTTTATCGGAGTTCGCGGAGCGAACGCTCCCGCCAACCGGCGCGGTTGCTAGATAGCCCGTCCCGTTTAAGTCGACCGATTTGTCGAAGCCGATCTTTCCTTGTGCCTGGAGTTCGTTCTTTTCGGGCGTGATAAAAATGAACTGCCCCAGGTGCAGCACGCGTTTTTCCGCCCGAAAATTCGCCGAAATATCGGCCGTGACGCCTTTTGAGTCCACGCGGGCCTGATTTCCCACGCCGGGGATTTTCGCGAGGTTCTCATTCACCATCTTGTCGAGTTGCACCGTGCTCAAGAATCCATTCTTAATGTTGAGATTGCCGCTCCCCTGGAAGCGGTCCACGAACGCTTTGTTTGAAGGATGCGGAACCATGGTACGCATTTTTCCGGTTGCCGATCCCTTCACGAGTTCACGCCAGTCGGGTGATGCGAAAGTCGCAGCCTGCTGAAGGTTAATACCGGTGAATTCAACATCCGCCGTCGAATCGGGAAGAGGTGTTGAGAGACGCGTACGGAACCGCGGAACTTTGAGTTTGCCCTCGAAAACTTGTTCGACCTGAACCGACCCACTGAGGTCGCCGCGATCCAGATTCGAAAGCACGCGAATACCGCGCACGGGGAGGTCGCCGTAGAGAAGTTCGGCGACGGTGACATCGATTTTCGCCTCAGCCGTCCGTGCGATCACCCAATCCGGAAGGAGCGCCTCGGGAGGAGCCTCGGGCGTCTTGGAGGGCGCGGGTCCCGAGCCTGCGGGGGGCTCAGAAGCCGTTTGCGCGCGGTCCATTTTGTAGCGAGGGAGGCGAATCGCGAGATCCGCCTTTGCTTTCAGCGGGCTTTGCGCGATTCCCAGTTTGAAGTCGTAGATGCCCGAGAGGTCGACAGTCATATTGCCGTTTCCGGCGACACCGAAGCTCGAAGCTTTCGGTGAAAGACTCGCGAGTTCGTTTAAATTCATGCTGGGAGACGCGATCCGAAGATTGAGCTGCGGGCGCTGGGGGTTTGAAACGCGGCCGGAGATATTAAACTGGCTTGACCCCAAGTTGAGCGCTGACGATTTGATTTCTATTTGCTGGCCCTTTTGGCTGCCAAGAACATTCAGTCTTAGAGGAAGGCCGGCCTTTTTTTCAAATGTCTGAAGTTTAAGAACATGAAGAGCGGTCAAGTCGGAGTCGAGTTTTAAGTTCGCTCCGCGGAGCTCAGTACCTACCGCGGACACTTCAATGCGTGCATTGGCCTTGATAGGTCCTGTCAATTGAGTTTGTTTATCCTCGGAAACCCACTTCAATCCCGCCTCGAAATTGTCTAAGAGGAGCGGATTTAACCGAATCGTCATTGCCTCCGGTTTTTTAAGATCGCCGCGGAGATCCGCATTCATCTGTAAAAAACCTTTGACCGGGGAATTCGCGAGCGGCGGCAAGTAAGCTTCCCAGCCCGAGAGATCCGTCTTGTCGATTACGGCCGAAAGCGCTGAATATTGCCCTGGCTCGAAGCTCAAGATGCCTGAGGATCGAAGCCCGAGGTTCGCGAACTTTAAGTCGAACTTCTCGATGCGAATGGCGCTCTGGTTTCCGGCACCCGAAAAATAAAATACCAGTGGCGTCCCTTTGGGTTTTTTAAAGAGAGAGACCTTTTCGATGGCCATGTCGCTGATATCCGCGGCGATGAAGCCCTTCTTGAGGCTCAAGAGGTAGGACTTATCAGCCTTCGGTTCGGCACTCACCTCGAGGCTCGCGTTTGCCGAAACACCTCCATCGGCGACGATCCCATTTTTTTCGACGCGCGTGACACCTTTGAGTTTTGACACGTCAATTTTAGCCTGAACGTTCCAGCCTTTTTCGCTCGAGACCGCATTCGCATTGATCGCCGCACTCAACTTTCCTGACCACTTGCCGTGAGGAAGAAAACTAACCGGAACCGCGGCGAGTTCCGGGACATGACCGGTCAGCTTCCAGTCGGCGCGACCGCTGTAGAGGTTTTGCCAACCGTTTGCCGTAAATCCCAGACCAAAGAAATCGCCTCTCGCATCGGAGATGGTGACGACATTTCCTTCAAGCTTCACCTTGGAATTCAAGTCGACCGGAAACCGAAATGTTAGGTCTTCGTTCTTTACGATCGAATTGGCCACCTTTAGTGCAATCGTTCCGTCGAAGGAGTTGAGATTCGGCACATCGACCGTCAGGCCCAATCGCTCAAGCTTGAGCTCCGTGGCGGGTTGTCGAACCAAGTGTACGTGCCCCTCGCGAATCCTGAGACGCACGCCAATGTCGCGACTTAAGCGGAGACTCGGA
>SXSP01000281.1 GCA_005792225.1 Bdellovibrionales bacterium
CAGGGATGCTGGGCTGGGCCGACCTGGGCGCCGCCGACGTGGTGGCCGCACCCGAACAGAGGGATACCTTGACTGAACTCGAGCCCACGCCGATGGTCACTTCCTAAGATCAGAACCTTTTTAAGACTCCCGATTCGCGGCACTAGAATCTCACCTTTTTCTCGTTGGTATAGACGTACTCGAGTTTTAAATGTCTGTACTGCTCGTACTTGTAGCGCATCTTGAGCAGTCTCAGCATGAAGGCTTCGTCTTCGCCTGGCTTGCCTGACTTCTTGATGCGCTTGATCTCGGAGAGAATGTACTTCGACGCGTCTTCGGGATGAAAACAGAAGGCGCGTGAGAATTGAAAATTCTCACCATCGGGAACTAAGCGCGCGTCAAAGAACTCTTCTCGACTGAATCCGATATTGATTGGTGAATTCGGAATGACGATCTTCTTGTTCAAGAACAGATCTTTCACGTAAATGTCTTCGCCACGGATCTTCAGGAACTCGAAAATACTGTGGCGGGTTCCCGCGAGCTTTTCGAATTGCGGACGTTCTTCTGCCGTCATTTGGAAATCCGGCAGCTGAAGTGCGTAATACGCTGGCGTGATTCCAACTTTCGATAGCGGACGGGTAAAGAGATACCACTCCAAAAATTGCGTCATCCGCATTTCGAAGTCTTGGTTCTCTTCGTCCATCACTCCGGACTCGTCGAAGAAAACTTTTTTTGCCTGAGCGACTTCGTCTTGAAAACGCTCCGACGTGAAAAACGTAATAAGTCTGTCGATCAGTTCATTCATGAACGCTCCAGGCTTCCGATAAAGTAATCAAAGAGTTTGCGTGCGTCTCGCGGCCCGGGATGGCTTTCCGGGTGATACTGGACGCTAAAACATTTTTTTTGTGCCCACTCGATTCCCTCAACCGTGTTGTCGTTGAGGTTCACGTGGCTGACTCGGACTTCCGAGGGAAGAGTGGATGCGTCGACGCAGTAACCGTGGTTCTGCGAAGTCATGTAGATCTCGTCGATCAACATGTCGCGCACCGGGTGATTTCCGCCGCGATGGCCGAACTTCAGTTTGTACGTCTTCGCACCGAGCGCGCGAGCGAGGATTTGGTTTCCCATGCAAATGCCGAAGATCGGCTTCCAGCCGAGAAGCGAGCGAACGGTTTCGGCCGCATGCTGAACTTCAGCGGGATCACCGGGACCGTTGGAGAGCATGATGCCGCTCGGATTCCATTCCCGAATCTGACGTTCGGTCGCACGGCTAGAAAAAACGGCGACTTCGGAACTCGCGGCTTGAAGTTCGCGAATCGTGTTTTCCTTACAGCCAAAATCCAGGATCGCGACGCGCGGGCCATGGGGGTTTCCACCCGCGAGGACTTCTGTGTCCTTGCGGGTTACGGTGTGAACCCAATCGGGCTCCATATCCTTCTTTGCGCGGATCAACTCAGTCGCTTTTTTTAGAGCTTCATCCGCGCTCTCGGCGGGAACCAATGCTCCCCAAGGTGTTCCGAGGTCGCGAAGACGCATCACGATTTGTCGTGTGTCGAGATCCGACAGCATCGGGATCTGCGCCTTGGCGAGTTGATCTTGCCAGGTCGAATCCCGCTTGGAATGTTGAATCTCGAGGCTCACGAAGCCTTCGATCCACATTTGTCGCGACTCCCAGCACTGACGATTGACCCCGTAATTGCCTTGCATAGGCGCCGTCATCACCATGATCTGCGAGAAGTAGGAAGGATCCGTCGCAATTTCCTCGTAACCGGAGTGAGACGTGTTGAAGACGACTTCTCCCGCGCGCGGAGCTCCACCGCGCCAGAGGCCTTCGTACGTTTCACCCGATTCGAGAACTAAATATCCTTTGTTCATCCTCACCCCTTACGACCAGATGCGCGCGAGGAGCGCGGCCCTGATCAGAACACCGTTGGTCACTTGGGCCATCACCCGGCTGCGCGGATCCTTCACGACTTCCGTGGAGAATTCGACTCCGTGATTGATAGGTCCTGGGTGCATGATCATTGCATTTTTAGAAAGCTTTTTCAGTCGTGCTTGGTTCAAGCCGAACTGCTCGTGATAGTCCTTGCGGTAATTTTCTAGCGAGCCGTGTTGCCCTCGGTCGTGCCGTTCGAGCTGTATTCTTAGACCCATGTAGATCGAAGCCCATTCGACCGCTTCATCGAGATCATTAAAGCATTTCAGTCCCCGGGCTCGGCTCTCCGCCGGCTCGGGCAGGAAGGCATCGGGTCCACACACGGCGATTTCGGCCCCGAGTTTCGAGAGCACGTCAAAGTCCGATCGAGCGACCCGGCTGTGACGAATGTCTCCGACGAGGAGAATCTTTTGTCCCTCGACCGTGCCTCGTTCGCGGTGAATGGTGTAGGCATCCAGGAGGGCTTGTGTCGGGTGAGCGAGCGTTCCGCTTCCGGCATTGATGACGGGCATCGGCAAATTCGGAAGCAGCTGATCGAGTTCCGCCGATTCGCCGTAACGAATCACCATCGCGTCGGGTTTCATCGCGGCTACATTCAGAACCGTGTCCTCGTAGGTCTCGCCCTTTGAGAGGCTTGAACCGGTGAGGAGCTCCATTGCGAGAGCGTTGTGACCGAGGCGATAAGTCGCCGCTTGAAAACTCATCCGCGTCCGCGTGCTCGCCTCGAAGAACAAGAGCGCGATGGTTTTTGGGTTGCGAGCTTCTGTGGGATCAAAGAAGTTGCCGTGCCGCTGTCCTAGAGCTTCGAGTTCCGTCGCGCGATTGAAAATGGAGAGGATTTCATCCCTTGAGAGCGTGCGCGTATCGAGAAGTGATCCGTTTGCGGTGGAGGTCCCGCGGCCGGATTCAGGCTTCGTCGAGGAAACATGGGTTGTTGGCATTGGGATGCAGATTAAAGCCCGGTTCTCGAAACCGTCAAGGCGAGAGATGGCTCTATCGCACAGATTGGAAAACTCGATCCCAACGCACGGTCGGATAGCGCTCGCCGCCCCATCGGTTGAACCAGTCGAACGACATCCAGATCATGACAACACGGCCTTCAAGGTGCGTGAGCGGCACAGAACCCCAATAGCGCGAGTCGTCACTCGAGTCGCGATTGTCTCCGAGGACGAAGATTTGCCCCGGCGGCACGACGACGGGACCAAAAAAGTCGGCTTCGTCAGATCGATTGCGAATGACTAAATGAGTCGACTCCCCGATCGTTTCGCGAAACGCGGAGTAGTACTCGTGACCCGGAAGATCTTCGATTGTTTCGTCAGGCAGCGCGACGTAGCCGGATTCTTTTTCGTTGATGAAGAGCTTCTTGTTTTTGATCGCGACTTGGTCGCCCGGCAAACCCACGACGCGTTTGACGTAGTTTACGTTTTGGTTTCCGGGGTATCTGAAAACAACGACATCCCCCCGCTTCGGCAGAGCTTGGCCCCAGCGCTCCCCGCCCGAGAAGGGAACCGGAACTCCGTACGGAAGCTTGTAGGCGAAGATAAAGTCGCCAACCTTGAGAGTAGGAACCATCGAGCCCGTCGGAATTTTGTAAGCGGAGATAACAAAGAAGCGCAGAAAAAGAGCCACGACGATCGCGACGACGAGACTCTCCATGTATTCGCGCAAAATAATTTTAACCGGCACATTCCTACCATACACCGCGGAACATTCGATCGAAGCGGATGGTTTTAGGATCGCACAACTGGCCGGAATCAGGCAAAGTTTCTTCGCAACTGAGCCAGATGTACGAAGCGCGGCCCAAGATGCGGTTGAGCGGGAGACTTCCCCAGACACGGCTGTCGGAA
>SXSP01000282.1 GCA_005792225.1 Bdellovibrionales bacterium
CAAGGCGTATTGCCAAAAGGTTGATGGTTTGATCGAGCGCCTCGATGCTCTCAGCGGCTCGAGCGAAGATCTCACAAATTCCATCGAATCTCAGGTCAACAGCTTGATCCAAGAATGGCAGAACAAAATTCAAAAGTTAGGCGCCCTGCCAAAGGGACTCTGGATTGCTGATTTTGATGCCGGCGACGGATACTTCTGCTGGAAGTACCCCGAACGCTCCGTCGAATTCTGGCATCGCTATAGCGATGGGTTCTCAAAACGCGTCAGCGTGAGCGAGCGTTGCAAGCCGATTTCGCTTCAGGATCGGCTTCGTCGCAAGATCCTCTCCATTTCGCCTCTCACCTTGCAGTCGCCGGAGATTACGGACTAAGATTCCGGCATGCGCGTCGGAATAGCCCAAATCAATTCGACTCTCGGCGACTTCGCGGGAAATCGCCAAAAAATAACTGAGTACGTTCAGCGCGCGCTCGAAAAGCGCTGTGACTTGATCGTATTTCCCGAACTCGCGTTGATGGGCTACATACCCAACGATCTTCTGGAGCGTGAGAGCATCATCGATGCGCAGCTCAAGGAATTCGAAAAACTTCAGCGCGAGATTCCAGCCGGAGTCGGTGTACTCGTCGGTTTGATGACGAAGACGAACCGCAAAAAAGGAAAGCCCTACTTCAACTCAGCAGCTCTCTTACAAAAGGGAAAGCGCCCTCGATTTTTCCATAAACAACTTCTTCCGACTTACGACGTCTTTGATGAGGCGAGGCACATCGAAAAGGGTGATCTCGCAAAAGGATTCTTCACCTTCAAGGGCTACAAGTTTCTTCTTACGATTTGCGAAGATATTTGGGGGTGGGAACTTCCCGAGCACCCGACGAACTACTTAGAAAATCCTCTAGTCGCTCTCAAACGCGAGAAAGTCGATGCCGTCTTAAACATGAGTGCATCGCCCTTTACTTTTCAAAAAGCTAAGGATCGTCTCTCGGTCGTGACGAAGACCGCGAAGAACTTCAACGCTCCGATGGTTTACGTCAACATGGTCGGCGGGCAGGACGAGATCATCTTCGATGGCGGAAGTTTTGCCGTTGATAAAAAAGGAAAGGTCGTCGCCAAGAGCGTGAGTTTTGACGAAGATTTAAATCTCATAGATCTCGACACCCTCAAGGGCGGGTTTCGGGAAAGCGATGAGAAGCCGATCGAAAGAATTCGTCGAGCGCTCGTCTTGGGTCTCCGCGATTACGTGAAAAAATCTGGTTTCGAGCGCGTCCACCTCGGATTGAGTGGCGGGATTGATTCGGCCCTCGTCGCCTGTCTTGCGGTTGATGCGTTGGGGCCGAATCGTGTGACGGGGATCACGCTTCCTGGTCCGTTCAATGAACCGAGAAGTCGAACGCTCGCCGAAGACCTCGCAAAGAACCTCGGAATTCGCTGCCTGAATCTGGATATCGGGCCCGCTTACGAGGCGATCGTCGAAACGCTCCAGTTTGGTCTCGGTAAATTCGAGTTCGGACTTGTGAATGAGAATATTCAAGCGCGCGTGCGCGGACTCTTATTGATGGCTCTGTCGAATAAAGAGAATAGCATGTTGCTCACCACGGGAAATAAGAGTGAGTACGCAACCGGTTACTCAACTCTTTACGGTGACATGTGCGGGGGACTCGCGCCCATCGCGGATCTCCTGAAGACCGAAGTTTATGATCTCTCCAGACATTACAATTCAGAGTGGGAGCTAATTCCGGATGAGATTATGACTCGCGCACCTTCGGCCGAGCTGAGGCCGAATCAAAAGGATCAAGATTCTCTTCCGCCGTATGAGGAGCTCGATGCGGGCGTAAGACAGCTCGTGGAGTTTCAGAAGCCCGCGAAGACGGCAACCGAAAAATGGTTACTCGAGACGCTCATGAAAACAGAGTTCAAACGCTGGCAGGCACCGCCCGTATTGAAGGTCTCTTCGCATGCGTTTGGTCGCGGTCGCCGCATGCCGATTGCCCACAAAGCTAGATTTTAAATGAGATCAAGGAGCCCGAGTTGCTTGGGCTGCTTTTCGATTTGCGGAAAACGCATTTCAGGTTTTCCCGTGAGAGAAACGAGAGTGGCAAGCGTGGGCTCGACTCCGTTCGGAGAAAGCCGCGTGATCATTTTGTGGAAGAGCTGTCCGCAGTAAGAGGCGTCTTCTTCAGCGCGGTGGAAGTTTGTCGACGGAATGCCGAGATGCTGAATGAGAGTGCCGAGCTTGTAGTTGGCAAGCCCCGGATAAACTTTGCGCGCGATCGGAAGTGTATCGAGAACGACACCTCTTGGAGCCGTCGTTTCATGCTTCTTGATGTCGGCGGTGAGGAACTGAGCATCGAAGGCCGCGTTGTGGGCGACGAGAATTTCGTCGCCGCAAAATTCTGCAAAGGCATCCAGGACGTCGGTAATCAACGGCTTACCTACGAGCATTTCGTCAGTGATACCGTTTACGCGCGAAGCCGCCTCGGGCATCGGAACGCCCGGATTGATAAGCGTCGCGACGATCGTTTCGGGAATACCCTGTTCATTGAACATGACCGCGCCGATTTCGGCGATCTGGTCGACACCCGGCAGAGTTCCCGTAGTTTCCAAGTCAAAGGCGATGAAGCGCATTCCGATTTTTTAACCGCTCATCTCGTGGATGTCAAAACAGGACGGCCTTTCCGGGTGCCTTCGTGTTAGCATGAGAGCACTCGGAGTAGAACTTTGTTGAAACGTCTGCGAAAAATCCCTTTTCTCGCGCCCAAAGAGCCCACGCGTCGGCTGCTGGTCGTGAACGATCGGCCCGAGAGTGAGCCCGTGGCCCTCACTTTCCGCGAATCGCACACGGTTTTGGAAGCGGCGCTTGCAAATGACGTGGAGATTCCGACTTCGTGCGGGGGAATGGGAACTTGCGGTACTTGCCGCATCGAGATCTTGGAAGCTCCCGATGGTTTTGAGAGCCGTAACGAAATCGAAGAAGAGTTCGCACGAGAGCGCGGC
>SXSP01000283.1 GCA_005792225.1 Bdellovibrionales bacterium
CACGGAAAGGACTCCACCGAGATGCCCAATCAATTTTTCCGCTCTCTCAGTGTTCTCGGCTCGACACTCTTGGCTCTCAGTGCGAATGCGGCGGTAGACGGTGACTTCGCACGCACGAACGAGATCGTGCATCTTCCGCTTGCGATCAAAGTTTCGGCCCAGGGTAAAATCGATGCCGATACCGCGAAGTGGAAGATTGAGAAAGATCCTGAGGGCACGGAACTCTTCACCGCAAAGTCGGGCGACGAAACCCGGGTAGCGGCGATGAAGGGTGATGACGGTGTCCTTGAATCGTTCACTTCCTACGTCATGAAAAAGAAGGCAGAGAACTCTTCGACCGTCTTTTTTACGAAGGGTAAACTTTCGGCATTTACTTCGTGCGAGGCGAGCGCTGACAAGGATTCGATCGGTCGGATCTGCGTGACCGCAACTCCGAAACTCTGCCAGAACCTGAAAAAGGGCGACGGCATCGATCCCGCAACCCTAAAGGAAATCGATTTATTTGAAATGCGCGCACTCGCGGCAATTTTGACTCTGCGTGGCTCCGATCATCAGCTAGAGAACGTCGTGAAGAGCGGAAATCGCCTAGGCTTAAAGAGTGCCCTCCAAACGACAAAAGGTCAGATCTACGCCCTCGTGAAGCAGATTACGAAGGAGACACAGAAGAAAAGCGATGGTCGTGATCCCGCGACGGAAGCCGCCGAGAGTCAGCTCGCAAAATCCGTTCTCGAAAAAAGTTTACCGAGACTGAAAGACGCGTGCGTAGTCACGAAATTTTAAATGTGTCGAGACCATCGCTGATCTGCGATTAAACGACGATCAATCTTTGACAGCTCGGCGACTCATTTGGTTATCAGCCATGCTACTCCTTTTGACAGGTAACCCTTATCGAAAGGAAATGATCATGGAAAAGAACATTGGCGAAAATCAAGTCGACAACACGACAGATAAAGAATCGCTTCGCGATCGTCTCGGTGATGTGATCGAAAAAGCAGGTCACAAGATTTCGGAAGCCGGTGCTCCCGGCCTCGGTCAGAAGGTCCACGACCTCGGAGACAAGCTCGAAAAGAAGCACGACAATCCGAACCACCCCCACGAAGTGTAAGGACCTCGCGGCTCTCTCGATCCGAGGGAGCCGCTCCCCTCGTTAAGCGAGCTCTTTTAAGAGCTTCTCGTAAATCCCTCCGAAGCCCCCAGTCGACCTGATGAGGATGACGTCGCCGGGCTTGGCTTTCTTCTTGAGCTCCCCCACGATCCCGTCGACAGTGTCGACGAGATTCGCATCCACCCCTTTTTTACGTAAGTCGCCGATCAAACGATCGGATGAAAATCTTTGATCCTCGGGAATCCCGGATTGATTGAACGCGGGCGGCATGATGAGCGCGTGAGCAACGCCGAGTGCCTCCGCGTACTCTTCCTGAAAGACGTTGCGCCGAGACGTTGCGGAACGAGCCTCGAAGACCGAAAACACGCGCGACTTCGGATAGCGCGATTGAACGGTCTCGATCGTTTGCCGAACCGCGGTTGGGTGATGCGCGAAATCTTCGATGATCGTAATGTCATTGGGTTTACCGATAATTTCTTGCCGGCGCTTGACCCCCTGGAACGACTCGATGGCGCGCGCGATCTTCGACGTCTCAAAGCCCAAATTCTCACAGAGCGCGAACGCGGCGAGAGCGTTCTTAATATTGTAGTCGCCGATTAAGCGGATCGAGAGCTTTTGGACCTCTCTCCCCGCGCGATGAACTTCGAATTCCGCGCCCGAATTCGTGGCGCGCACGTTCTTTGCCGAATAATCCCCTTGGCCAATTCCGAACGTGATCACTCTGCGGCCGCCCGAGGAGAGATGCGTCTTCTCGCGATTCAAAATATCATTGATATTCGCATCGCCTGCGGCGGTGACGAGAAGGCCGTTTTCGGGAACGAGCTTCAAGAGCATGAGGAAGGCTTGTTTAACGTGCTCGAGATCCCGGTAGATGTCGGCGTGATCAAACTCGACGCTGGTGAGGATCACCGAACGGGGCCGGTAGTGGATGAATTTGGGAACTTTGTCGAAGAAGGCGGTGTCATACTCGTCACCTTCGATCACGAACCAATCGCCTTCGGGCACGCGGTAGGATTGGTCGAAGTTTTTCGGGATGCCGCCGATCATGAATCCCGGCTTGACCCCGAGCTGATCGAGAACCCAAGACATCATCGAGGTCGTCGTGGTTTTTCCGTGCGTACCCGAAACAACAACCGAGTGGCGTTTATCGATGACGAGTTGACCCATCGCCGACGGAAGGCTCGTAAATGGAATATCGCTCTCGAGGAGTGCCTGCGCCTCCTCGTACTGACGGCTGATCACGTTCCCGACGATCACGAGATCAGGGCGCTGACGTAAATTCTCGCGCTTATAACCTTCCATGATCTTGATGCCGATTCGCTCAAGTTGCGTCGACATCGGAGGATAGACGTTTTGATCCGAGCCCGTCACGTGGTAGCCGCGATCCTTCAAGAGACCCGCGAGCGAGGCCATCGCCGTACCGCAAATGCCCATCATATGAACATGGGCTCCAGGTTTCAGTTGAATCTCGGTGATCGGTCGGCGCGTTTCCATGGTACCTCCTGTGAAAGAGCGTACCTAGACTTCCTCAGCAATCCAAGTGTGAACGAGCGGTCTCAGCGTTTGAAACTCCTTGTTCTCACGAGTGGGATAAACACGGTTCGAGACGAGGGTGACGAGAAGATCCCGGCGCGGATCATACCAGAGAGAAGTTCCGGTAAAGCCCGTGTGTCCCACCGAATCGAGGGAAAACATCGGACCACAGCTGGAGCCACCCTTGGTCGGCATCATAAATCCGAGAGCCCAATCGCCCCGCGTGCGCGGGATCGCCCTTTTCGTGAAGAGCCGAACCGTTTCGGGGGAGGCAAAACGTTTTGTTTTTTCTCCGCGCATGGATTTTCTGAGGAGCAAACCGAATTGGCTTAGATCATCGAGAGTGCCAAAGAGACCCGCATGCGGCGCGACTCCCTTGAGGGCGTAGGTATTCTCGTCGTGCACTTGCCCTTGAAGGACCTTCTTGCGCCAAGATGAGTCCTTCTCGGTGGGCGCGTACTTGGCGACCGCGCGTTTGGGTTCGTTGTCGCGGTGGAAGTCGGTGTCACGAAGATCCATCCGATCGCGGGCTTCGCTCCACACCGTATAGAGTGTTGTTCCGGAGATGGATTCCATCGCGATTCCGAGCATGAAGAGATCGAGATCGGAATAGACAGCCTTCTCTTCTTTGAGGTTGGACTTCTTGACGTCGGCCAAAACCTTGCGCTTCAAGATCGACTGAAAAACTTCCCACGCCTCTTCGGGGGATGTGCGAGCATTCGTCTTCTTCGCGACCGCCTTGTAGAAGGGATACCACCAAGTGAGGCCCGCCGTGTGCGAGAGGAGATCCCGCAATCGGTGCGGGGTTCCCTCGGGAAACCACGGCACCCAACGCGAAACGGGGTCGGACACGCGGAAGATTTTCTCGTCCGCCTTCATCATGAGTGCCGTCGCGGAGAAAACGATTTTCGTCAACGAAGCGAGGTCGTAGTAGCGATACGTTTCACCAACTTCGATATCGACGATCTTTTTTCCGCGGTGAAAAGCCTGCACGCAGAATCCCGGCGTGGCCGTCTCCCACGTGTCCCCGAGCTTTTCGAGAAAGCGAGATTCGAGGCGACTCACAATTCAGCCTCGCCCACCGCGCGTCGTGGCGCCAACGAGCGTGCGCGAGATCCGGTTCCTTGAGCCACACCCGCTTTGCAGACGAGTTCGCATTTTCCTTGAGCGAGATGAAGTTCGGAAGGAGTTCCGAGAGGAACGGGTCTCTGAATCAATTCATGACCCGACTGCACGCCAGAGAGAACCGGAATATCCACGAGGCTCGCAAACCGCCGAAGGATTCGCGGAATTCTCGATGTCCCGTCGCTCTCCTCCCCGCCGGTGAAATCACCGAAGACGACCGCCTTCGCGCGATCAAAACATCCGGCCTGCCGGAAGTGTTCGAGAATACGATCGACGCGGTAACCGCGCTCGCCGATCTCCTCGAAGAAAATGATTTTACCCGCGGTCTCCCAATGGCATTTGGTTCCGAGAGTGCTCTGAAGGGTCACGATATTTCCGCCGGTCACGTGGCCCTTCAAAGTCGTCTTCGCGAGAGCCGCCTCGTTCATCGGCTTTAATTTCTGAAAGCGAATCTCCGGCAGTTCGCCAAAGACAAATTTGCGGAGCTCTTTGATATAGGCGGGCTTGGTCTCACCGCGACCCAGGCGATCCAGCATGGGACCGTGAATCGTCGGCCAGTTCCATTCTTGATTCAAAAAAACGTTGAGGCTCGTGATGTCGGAGAGCCCGATGAAGAGTTTCGGCGCGCCCTTCGGTTTTTTAAGCTTCATCAATTCGGGAAGGAGCCGAATGGAACCGTATCCCCCGCGCAAGCACCAAATCGCCTTGGCATCCGTTGAAAACAAGGCTTGTTTAAGGTGAGCCAAACGGTTCGCGTCGTCGTTCGCGCAGATGACATCTTTACCGAAGATCTTACGCGGCAATCTCGGGGTCAGCCCCCAATCACTTAAAAAACGGATCGCGCCGTCTAGACGTTCGGGAGCGCACGCGGAGGCGGGCGCGACGATATCGATGATGTCTCCTTCGCGGAGCGGTTGCCAGAGGGCTTGGGTTTGATTCACGGGCGCTTCTTCCTTGATGAGTCGGTTGCCTCAAGGGGCGAGACATCACCTGAAGTCACGCCCTTTAAATGCCGCGGATGTTTCCCTTCGGCTTGGCGTCCAAGCCGAAGAGCTCCGTCGGGTATTTCCCGTCGAAGCAGGCTGAGCAGTATCCCCCGCTCTCGCCGCGAACCGCAGATTTCAATCCATTGAGAGAAAGATACCCTAACGTATCGGCCCCGACAAACTGCCGGATGCTTTCGAGACTTTGGTTAGCCGCGATGAGCTGCGATTTCTCGGGTGTATCGACCCCGTAATAGCATGGACTCCTCGTCGGGGGCGCCGCGATTCGAAGGTGCACCTCTTTGGCGCCCGCCGAGCGTACGAGGCCGACGATCTTGCGACTCGTGGTTCCCCGCACGAGGGAGTCATCGACGACCACCACGCGTTTACCCTTCAAGACGGCCATCTGCGGATTGAGCTTAATTTTCACGCCGAAATCGCGAATCGACTGTTGGGGCTGGATGAAAGTCCGGCCGATGTAGTGATTTCTGATGATCCCGAGCTCAAACGGCTTTCCACTCTCGTTTGCATAACCGATGGCCGCGGGAACTCCGCTATCGGGAACAGGAATAACCATGTCGATGTCAACCGCGGTCTCACGCGCAAGAATTTGTCCCGCGCGTTTTCGAACTTCGTAGACGCTCTCGCCGAACACCACCGAATCGGGACGCGCGAAGTAGACGTGCTCGAAAACACAACGAGAGGTGGAACGCTTTTTCTCGAGGAAGATCGAATGCTCACCCGTCTCATCGACCCAGAAAATCTCACCCGGCTCGATTTCACGAACAAAACGTGCACCGATCAGATCAAACGCGCACGTTTCGCTTGCGACGACGTAAGTGGGCCGATCGTTGAACTTTTCTTCAAGCTGACCGAGAACGAGCGGGCGAAATCCCATGGGATCGCGAGCGGCGAAGAGGGCCTTGTGCGAAAGCACGGTCAAGCTGTAGGCACCTTCCAGCCGTTCGAGCGCACCCTTTAAACACTGCAAGAGATCACTGCTCGGATTGCGCGCGATCATGTGCAAAATGATTTCGGTATCGTTTGATCCCTGAAAAATCGAGCCCTGTTCGCGCAACTCCTGCTTGAGAGGCTCAGCGTTGACGATGTTTCCGTTGTGGGCAACCGCGACAGGGCCATTGAAGAGGTGAGCCGTCAACGGTTGCGCGTTGTTCAGCGAGTTCATGCCGGTCGTCGAATACCGAACGTGCCCGATCGCGCTCGTTCCGGGGAGCGCATTTAAAGTTTGCTCATCGAAGACGTCGGCGACGAGACCTAAACCTTTTTTGATGTGATGAGCCTGACCATCGAGCGCGACGATTCCGGTCGACTCTTGACCGCGATGCTGGATCGCGAAGAGGCCGAGATACGAGAGTCGGCTCGCCTGCGGATGATTCCAAACTCCGAAGACACCGCACTCATCACGCCATGAACGGGCGAACGAATCGCCCTCAGAGATCTCACTGCCCCAGGCTTTCAAAGTTCGCCCTCCAGCCGGTTTTGTAAGCTTGTTGTAACGAGGCCGTATCACAATCGATCAGAGCGCCAATTTCAAGTCGTCCCGCCAGAGTTCGGCCCAACCGATGGAGTTCCACCTTCGGAGCCGCCGCCCTTGCTTCGGAGAACGCCGCCTCGAACGACTCGGTCCGAGCGGGATCGACGGCAAAGATCGCTTCGTAGAGGTGCTCTTCGAAGAGCGAGGCACCGTCGGCTGAGGCGCGAATCAATTTCAACGCATCAAAGTCGATGCGGGCGCCAACGCCTTGTTCAGACATGCGCGCCAATGCATAGGCTAAACCAAACTTGCCCACGGCGCGGGTGCTCTCGACGCCGGAGACTTGCGCGAGCTTCCGCGCTATGCCGATGTAGCCGCAGACCGCGTAAGGATCGAGTTCGCCCATGCCCATGATCTTCTTCTGCGCGACTTCTTGATGAACACCGCCGGTGACGAGGCCCGGAAGGCGCATCACGAAGAGATCAAGACCCGCCCGAGAGAAATGGCTGAGCGGCATTCCATTTACCGAATCGCGTAGACCCACGAGGCCCGTCGACGGCGTCGGCGTAATGTTCTTACCCATCGTCTCATTATAGAAGCTGACATTGCCGCTGATAATCGGCGCCTGGATCCCGGCACAGATCGCGTTCATGCCTTCAAGTGCCGCGACGAAATCGCTCATCACGTTTTCGCGCTCGGGATTCCCGAAGTTCAAACAGTCCGTCACGGCCAAGGTTTCAAAACCTTTGAGCGCGAGTTCGATTGCGGGGTACGCGATGGCGTCGATGCCGCCGACGCGCGCGTCAAAGCGCATGAGGTGAGGACGACAGCCCAGTACGACGCCGAGGCCTCGTCCCGAATCTTTCAGGCGAATCACGCCGACGGAGTCCAGGCAGTCGCGGGCCGTGCTCGCTCCCACCCGGCTGTCATATTGACGATGAATCCAGTCGCGATTTGTTCCGCGCACGTGCGAGAGAACGGATTTTAGTTCGCCCTCAACGTTTTCGGAAGTCACGCGCATCTCCGCGCGCGAAGTGACGCGATTCTGCGGCTCCAGCTTTTTAAATGGACGCTGATAGAGCGGAGCGTTCTCGGTCAGAAGATCGGGATCGATCTCCGTGAGGGTTTCGTTCTTCCAGATCAGTTGCACGGTGCGCTTGTCGGTTACTTCACCGATCTTCACCGCATCGAGGCCCCAACGATGGAAGACCGCGGCCAACGCCTCGAATTTCGCGGGCTCGCAAACCAGGAGCATGCGCTCCTGACTTTCGGAGAGAAGAATGTCTTCCGGAGTCATCGAAGAGTCGCGAAGCGGAACTTGATCGAGATGGATTTTAAATCCCACCCCGCCTTTGGATGCCATTTCGAAGCTCGAGCTCGTAAGACCCGCAGCACCCATGTCTTGAATCGCGACGACGAGATCTTCTTTCATCACTTCGAGGCAAGACTCGATGAGAAGCTTTTCGTAGAAGGGATCGCCAATCTGGACCGTCGGGCGTTTGCTCGCCGAGTCGGCTTCGAAGCTTTCGGATGCCATCGAGGCCCCGTGAACACCGTCTCGTCCCGTCTTAGCTCCGACGTAAACGACCCAGTTCCCTTGCCCCTTCGCTTTTGATAGAAAAATTTTATCGCCGGGACGGAAGAGTCCGACCGCCATGGCGTTCACGAGAATGTTCGTGTTGTAAGTATCGTGAAACTCCGTCTGTCCCGTGATGGTCGGAACACCGACGCAGTTGCCGTAGCCGCCAATGCCGCGAACGACGCCGTCCACGAGTTGAGTCATGCGCGCGGCCTTGGGTTCACCGAAGCAAAGATAATCCGCCAGCGCGACGGGCCTTGCACCCATCGTGAAGATGTCGCGCAAGATTCCACCGACTCCCGTGGCCGCCCCCTGATAAGGCTCGATGAAACTCGGATGATTGTGGCTCTCGATTTTAAACGCCACTCGTTCGCCCTCACCGAGATCGACGACGCCGGCGTTTTCGCCGAAGCTTTCGAGCACGCGGGGCGATTTATTGAAGAGGTTCTTCAGATGAACTTTGGAACTCTTGTAGGAGCAATGCTCGCTCCACAGTGCCGAGAACAACGCCCACTCGACACCTTGCGGATCCCGCCCGAGAAGGCCGCAGATCTTTTCGTACTCGCTCTCATTCAAACGGTACGTTTTCAGCTTGGCTTTAAATTCTTCACCCGTGAGTTTCACTTTTAACCACCCAACTTTAAGTCAATTCGAAGAACGCAGCGCCGTCGCTTCCGCCCATCCAGTC